>NZ_NCFM01000067.1:0-9178 GCF_002281195.1 Acidovorax sp. 35-64-16
TTTGAGAAATCAACCCAGCAGTCCCCTGTGTGCATGCCTGAGACGCCCCAAACGTGTGCTATACTTGTGCTCATGCGGTTGGATTTCCTATCCCCGCGTCTTTCAATAGCCGGAGATTCAACCATGTTGAAACCCTTGTTCAGCAGCTGTGCCCTCGCCCTGTCCGTGCCGCTGGTTCAGGCGGCCGATGCGCCTTATGTCTACACGGAAACGGCAACCGCCCCGAGCAATGCGCAGGAGCAGCAGATCGCCGGCCTGTTCGAGCGCTGGAACGCCGCCATGCAGACTGGCGACTCGGCCAAGGTCGCTGCCTTGTACGCCGACAACGGCGTGCTGCATGCCACGCTATCGAATCGAGTGCGCGTAGGCCATGAGGCAATCAAAGACTATTTCGACCACCATTTATTTCAGGCCAAGGCGGTGGGCACGATCAACATGCGTGAAATTCGCCAGATCGGCCCGGATGCAGCGGTGGATTCGGGGGTTTACACCATCACCCTGACCCAGGGTGATGCGGTGGTGCGCCAGGTGCAGGCGCGCTACACCTTCGTTTACCAGAAGGTCGATGGCGAGTGGAAAATCCTCCATCACCACTCCTCGGCGATGCCGGAGCAGCCTGCCGCCAGTTGATTCAGGTGAGTGTGTCCAGCCAGTGAGGAATGCGCCGCTCCAGGTAGTAACTGGGGCGGCGCGGGCTACCTTCGACGAAGCCGACATGCCCGCCCTGGGCATGCAGCTCGAACTCGGTGCCGGGCGCCAGTTCGCCGGCCTCCGGCAGGCTGTGGCGGAAGATGAAGGGGTCGTCCTCGGCCTGGATGATCAGCGTACGTGTGCGGATTTCACCCAGGTAGAAACGGCTGGAGGCGCGGCGGTAGTAGTCGTGGGCATCGGCGAAACCGTGCAGCGGCGCGGTGATGCGTCCGTCGAAGTCCCAGAAAGTGCGCATGCCGTCCAGCGGGCCCAGGCGCTGCAGCACCGACAGGCGCTCGCCCTGGCCGCTATCGGCGAACAGGCGCTGCTTGTTGTTCACGTAGGCGACCATTTCACGCATGAAGTGCGCCTGATACACCCGCGAGAAGCCCAAACCGATGCGGTCGGCGCACTGGTCCAGACGAAACGGCACCGAGACCGCCACCGCTGCTTGCAGCTGGCTTTGCTCGCCACTCTCACCCAGATACTTGAGCAACACGTTGCCGCCCAGGGAATAACCGACGGTGTATAGCGGCGCCATCGGTCGTTGCGCGCGCAGGTGGACGACAGCCGATGCCAGATCCTCGCTGGCGCCGGAGTGGTAGCCGCGCGGCAGCAGATTGGGTTCACCGGAGCAGCCGCGCCAGTTCAGCGCCACGCTGGCCCAGCCACGCGCGGCCAGAACCTGCTGCAGGCCGAGCACGTAGAGCGAGTTGGAGCTGCCGGTCAAGCCATGCAGCACCAGCACCAGCGGCGCATGGGCGTCATGCGGGCCGTGCCAGTCGAGGTCGAGAAAATCGCCATCGTCCAGCCACAGCCGCTCGCGCTGCCGTTCCAGTTGCGGCGGCTTGCGGCAGAAGGGGTTCCACAGCGTCTGCAGATGCGGGCCGGGGAGCCACCAGGCGGGGCGAAAGTCAGTTGTCATTGGTGCATTCGGCCGTTGGCAGCACGGATTCAGGGGGCTCGATGTAGGGCGTACTCGCGAAGCAGTACGCCGTTGCTGGAGACCTCATGGCACAGGCGCCAGAGAGCGGGCTTTCTTGGGGGCATACGTTGGCATGGGCTGGCGGACTGTTCGCTGGCGCTACGAGCGGTCGGCGTTCCGATCCGCCCTACGCTTGGCCAACTTACGAGGATTGTGCTCGCCCCTTCAGGTTCGCCGCAATATCGGCGCCTTAGCGCCGACGCTTGCGCAGTATGCGCCAGGCGCACCAGGCCAAAACCAGCAGGGCGGCGATGCGCTGGTTGGCTAGGCTGATTGTGATGCCGGCGTTGGGATTGTGCGGTATCGCGCGCTGCAGGTTGAGCGCAATTTCCTGCTGGCTGAGCAATACCGGTAGCGCCAGTGCGATCAGCAGCAGGTAGGGCAGGTGGGCGTAGATGAAGTCTTTCATCCACGCTGCCACAGCGCGTAGTGCACCTGGCCGGTGTGCTTCTCGCGATGCAGGCGCCAGTTGCCGGGCAGGCCCAGGCTTGAGGGCGCGGTTTCGCTTTCGGTATAGACCCAGGCGTCATCGGCCAGCCAGCCCTGAGCTTCCAGCAGGTTGCAGGCGTCCTGCAGCAGATCCTTGTGGAACGGCGGGTCGAGCAGAACGATATCGAAGCGCCGCTGCGCCGGACGCGCCAACAGTTGCAGGGCATCGCCCAGATGAATCTCGCCCGTGCTGCATTGCAGCGTCGCCAGGTGGCCGCGCAAGGCGCTCACCGAGGCCGGGTTGAGGTCGCAGGCCAGACCGCTGGCAGCACCACGCGACAGCGCTTCGAGCAGCAGTGCGCCGCTGCCGGCGAAGGGGTCGAGCACATAAGCGCCCTCGACATAGGGCGCCAGCCAGTTGAACAGCGTCTCACGCACCCGGTCCGGGGTCGGGCGCAGGCCTGGCCCGTCGGGGAAAGCAAAGCGCCGCGAACGCCACTGCCCGCCGATGATGCGCAACTGACCCTGGCACATGGGCAGGAAGGAAACCGAAAAAGCGATTACAGATAGCCGCTCCGACCGCGTGACGCGGGGTGGCTCGGTAGACAAGCTGCTGGCCGATGACTGAAGCCAGGGATTCCGGACGGGTTCAATTCTCTGCTCTTTTTGGCTTGCGCGGCTCACTTGGTCAAGCCCCGATCCGCACTGGCGCGAAAACCAGCGATGATCGGTAATTTATCCGGGTCTGGCCCCGTGTAAGGCACCTTGTACTTGCGCTCGATCAGCTTTTTGAGCGAGCTTATCTCTTGCTTGAGTTGCTTCCTGACCCCGGCATAAGCGGGGTATAGCTCTACAGCTTCGCGCATGTGCATCATTGCTGCGCTGGCCTTTTGCTCTTTAATGAGTTTGAGCCAGTAGCGCGCCTGCGGCGCGATTACTTCTGGCGCAAGCCTCCAGCTCAGCGACGTTTGCCTGTCGCTGCCGACTTCATTCGACAGCACAAAATCCTGCACGCGCTTTAGCGGCACCCACTTTTCACGCCGCCACTGCGCGTCTTTGGGGAGTCGGTCATCAAATGCGGTCGATAGCAACACAATTTGCCGTGAGTGCGGTTGACCTAATACAGATAGGTCAAGCGCAACAGCACTCGGTAGGCCTTTGAGCTTGCGGGAATAGCGTTTCCAAGCGGGAAAATTGACGCCATAAACCTCGATGAATTTCTCCATCAGGCTATCTCGTTTGTCGGCGTGAACCACGATCGGGCACTCTGTCGTGAGCACGTAGCCGCGCTGGAAGTGCAGCAGCACGGCTTGCAGGCCGGTGGTGAGGTCATAAATTTTCATGGCGCTTCGTTATCAGTCGGGGTCGGGGCAAGAGTAGCTGCATGCACGAAGTGCCGAGGCGTCAAGCCGTCGTCGCTAAGTCATTATAAGCAGCGTGTGTACGGCTATCAAGGCCGTCTGTGCGAAGCACACAAATGAAGGGGGTAAGGCGGGTCTAGACCCGCCGTCCTTGCCGCGCCAGCGGCACATATCAGACGCCGGAGTGAGCCCCCGGAACCACGTCTATCGCTCACCTGGTTGCGTGGAACGCATCTCTGGGGCCCCTGGTGCGGGCACGCCGCTTGCACTATGCGCATACTGTGCGCATACTGTGCGCATAGTGCAGGCTGCCACCTGCATTACGCTAACAGAGAATTGTCGATAACACACACACCGCACGCGCAATGCGTGCCCACCGCAAGAAATGCCACTTGCGGGAGATCGATTGGCGCCCGGTGCGAGCTAGTAGCCGCACGCCGGGTGCGAGGGAGTATGCGTAGGACTAATCCGCGAAAGCGAGTAACCCCTGTGCATCAGCCCATGCCAATTTGATTTGTGAATAGGTGCGTAAAGTTAGGAATACACGGACCCAGCAATGGACGCTGGGACACGGGATGCTCGAGAGGGTATAACGTGATTGGTGACGGCATACGTAAAGCGCGGAGAGAGCGCATCGCACGATTGACCAAGCGGTCAAGGCGTTGCGGGGCACGAGCTGGCGCAAGCTGGCGAGGTCACGGGAAGCGAAGCCGGAAAAGCACCCCGAAAGGGTGCGAACCAATGGTGAGAAAAATAAGAATAACGTCGCGTGGTAGGGCTGAAATGCCTGCACACCTGGTATCACAGCGCAGTACTGAGTAAGGGAGCCGCTTGACCCTCTTCGAGCCCCCGAAATCGAATCTGCTGAAAGGCGGATAGAAAGCCGAAAGGCTAGGTACTATTGCTGCGGGAACGCGACATCCATCCAAAAACCAAGTGTATATCTGAAACTGACTCTGTCTGCGACGGTCGCGTGTAGGCACACGCGGCGCGGGAAGCGAACCCGAAAAACTAATCGTGACGGATGCGTAACTGACCACGTTGAGAGCGTTGTCCGCAAGGACATTTGGCCACCGAAAGTGAGCAGCGAGTCCGGGAAAACCGGCACGTGAGGCAGCGAGTCGATCGTTATAGTGAGTGTGTGTGTTTGAAAGCCCTGGCAGGGGCCGACAAAGATAACTACAGCAAGCGTGGCAGCGAAGCGTAGTTGAGCGCAGTGAATGCGCGGCGAGAAGTGTAATCGTGTGAGTCAAGAAAACCCGGCGCAAGCCGGGGCTGCGGCATGCGCGTTGCGCATGACCTGATCTACACCCCCGGCCGTTGGCTTGGGGGAATCTAAGTTGCGGCGCAAGCCGCAGCTCAAGCGTGCGCGATTTTCGCGCGATGTTCAATCAAACCCCCGGCCCGATGGTCGGGGGTTTTCTTTTGTGCGCCCGGCACGGGCGCTTTCTTGGTGGTGCAAGTCCCGCCGTCAGGGCGAGTGGGTGAGAAGCAACCGCCACGCCCCGTGCGCCCGCAATCCTCCCAACAGGATGTACCAAAGGTTGGTATTATTGGCGCGTCAACAGGAGAACGCTCATGAGCCGAAACACATCCGTATCCCTCGGGACGCACTTCGCCAGCTTCATCGATGCCCAGGTGCAAGGCGGGCGCTACGGCTCGGCCAGCGATGTTGTCCGGGCAGGCTTGCGGCTGCTGGAAGAGCACGAATCCAAGGTGAAGGCGCTGCAAGATGCTCTACGCGCTGGCCTTGAATCCGGCGAGCCGCGCGCGTTCGACTTCGAGGCCTTCAAGGCCCGTAAGCGTGCAGGGCTGCAGCCGCAGTGAAGGCTGTTGCGTTCTCGCCAGCGGCGCAGGCCGACATTGGCGAAATTTGGGACTACAGCGCCGATAGGTGGGGGCCAGACCAAGCCGACAACTACATCGATGCCATTCGGGATGCGTGCTATGCGCTGGCCCGAGGGACAAAGCACGGTCGCCCGGCCGAGGTGTTGCCGGACTTCCAAAAGTACCTGTGCGGCTCGCACGTAGTCTATTTTCTGAATTACCCTGACCATCTGGACGTGATTCGAGTCCTGCATCAACGGCAGGACGCTGAGCGCCATCTTTAGCCCAAGCCGGGCGCTGTCCATCTCGAGCCTGCTGCGCTGCGGGCTTCCTTGGCTTGCTCCTAGTGGTGCTTGACCTAGTGCGCCATAGTGAATATGGCTGCTGCAATTTGACCTAGGCAGCGCTGTCCAACGGGGACCGGCAGCCGGCGGGCCAGTTCCAGCGTGACACCCGGTAGGCCGGCGGCGGGAAACCCCTCCAAAATTTGTTTGTTTATTTATTTCTTTATTTGTTTGTTTGTTGTGCTATACTTTAGGCATCGTCCACAAAGGAGCACGCCATGCGTCCAACCGAGTTCCCCGCAGAGGCCATCATCGCGGCCGGTCAGTCCCTACAAGCCGCCGGGCGCAATGTCACCGGTTTTGCGCTGCGCCAACGGGTCGGCGGCGGCAACCCGGCGCGGCTGCGTCAGGTGTGGGATGAGTACCTAGCGAGCAATACCACCGCGCAGGCCCAGCCGCTGGCCGAGCTGCCCGTGGAGGTCGCCGACGAGGTTGCAGCGGTCACGGCGGCGCTCAAGGAGCGCATCACCACACTTGCAGTCGAGCTCAACGACAAAGCCGTCAAAGCTGCCGAGCGCCGAGTGGCCGAGGTTGTGCGCGCCGCCGGCGAGCAGCGCGAGCAAGCCGAACGCGAGCTGGCTGACGCCACCTCCACGGTTGACGACCTCGAGAAAACGCTGGATGCAACCAGGTCGGAAGTCGAGGCCTTGGGCGGCAAGCTCACCGATTCGCAAGCCCACGGACAAGCGCAGGCGGTCGAGCTGGCCCAGTTGCGCGAACGGCTCACCGCTGCGGAGCAATCGATCAGATCCGACGCCGAGGCCTTCGAGCGCTTGCGCACCGAGCTGGCCCAAGCACGCAGTGAAGCGCAAGCAGCGCGCGAGGATGCGGCGCGCTTGCGCGGCCAGGTCGAGGCCCTCGAGGGCCAGCGGGCCGAGCTGGTGCAAGTCTTGGCCGAACGGCCAGTGGCGGCACCCAAGGCTGAAAGGCCAGCGAGCAAGGGTTGAGCTGGGTGCTGTGCGCTGCACGCTGCACCCAGTGATATGAACTACCCCACCCTTTGCTCAGCATAGGGTGGAGTCCGGGTCGGCGGCGAAGGCAGAGGTAAGAAGTAGCGAACAGGACATTCCTTGTAACGCACTCCTTACTAAATTAAACTTGAAAGACATAACCAACCTCAAAAGGAAATGACGATGCTCGCCACACTCACCAGCAAGGGACAAGTCACCTTGCCCGCGCCGATCCGCGCCGCGCTCAGGCTCGATGCCGGCGCACGTCTCGACTTCGCCTTGCAGGACGACGGCTCGATCCGCGTCGTGCCGGTTTCGCGCGATCCGCTCGCTGTCTGCGCCGTGTTGCCCAAACCGCTGCGCGGGCCAGTCAGCGTTGCGGACATGCGCGCCGCAGTCGCCGGACGTGCCGCAGAGCGCTTTGCGCGGGGCGCCAAGTGATCGGTCTCGACACCAACGTGCTGGTGCGCGTGCTGGTCGACGACGGCTCGGCGGACGTGACCAAGGCGCGCAAGTTCGTCGCCGCACAGGCGGCGGAAGGGTGCGATTTCTTTGTCGATACGGTCGTGCTGGTCGAGATGGTCTGGGTGCTTGAAACCGTGTTCGGTTACGGGCGCACCGATATCGGCACGGCTATCGACGCGATACTGGGCAACGCCGCCTATGTCGTCGATGGACGCGAAACCGTTGCGGCGGCGCTCGCACTGTTCCGCAACGGAAAGGCGGACTTCTCCGACTGCCTGATCGTCGCGCGCAATGCGGCGGCCGGCTGCACCGGCACGGCCTCGCTCGACAAGGCCATGCGGCCTTTGTCCGGCGTTATCGCGCTCTGACCTTTTCACCCGGCGACCCTCCTGCCCTGCCGCCAGGCACCCGCCCCCATGACCAGCAGCAGCGTGAGGATCACGCCCAGCGCCAGCGAAACCGCAGCAGGCGGCAACTCCACCGACTGGCGCGCTGCGCACGCAGCGGACGGGGGCGGAGCCCCGCCCCCGGCGCTAGCGGCCAGCGGCCGTGCAAAACCGCATTGTCCACCGCGCGCGGGCGCGCCGTGGACAACCCGCGCCGGGGCGCGGGACTGCGGTTTCGCCCCGCCTGACGCTCCCCCACCCTGTTTAACAGATACCAAATACCGGAGCGGGCGGCCAAAAGAGCGGCGACTGCCTGTCCATTTATCGTTACACAGTTACGATAAATCAAGGGTGCCGCCGCCGGTGTAGGGGCCAGCAGGGCAGGCGCAGTCCAACCGAGCAACCGCAGCCCAGCCCGCATACAAACCGATAGGTGCCAGCGCAGGCCGGGTGTAGCTTGTCGTGCAGTGCAGACACCCCGCCCCGCGTGCTACGCCGTCACTGGTGGCCACCGGCGGGCGGGTATGCACCAAGGCCAGTATCCAAACCGTGCTGCCGTCGATCTCGTACACCAGCCTATAGCTTTCATGCGCTATCACTTGGCCTGAGCCTTGTGCGCCTCGACGTAGGAGCGCAAAACGGCGTTCATGCGCGACTGGTAGCGCTTGCCGGCGTGCTTGAAGTACGCCAGCACGTCGGCATCGATGCGCAGCGTCACTTGCTTCTTGGCATGGGGCAGCTCTGCCGCCGCCTTCATCCAGACCGCATCGGGTAGTGCAGGTGCGTCGCTGTAGTCGATCTGCTCATCGGGCATCGAGGCCACGGCAGCCAGTCGCGCCTTTTGCTCGGTGCCCAAGCGCGGCGGTCGCTTGAGGTCAAGGGTGCGCTTGACGATAGTGCTTTCTTTCGCTGGCATTGGCTTTCCTTGCTGAAATCAGGCGGATGGTGTGCTCGTGTCGAACGGTATAGACCACGTAGAGCACGGCGCAGTAGGCCAAGCCGATCGTGGCCCAGCGGTCCTCTCCATAGTCTGCGCGCCCGTCGTAAGCCTCGACCCGGTTGGAGTCGTAAAAAACCAGCGCGGCATCTTCGAAGGAAACGCCGTGCTTGGTCAGGTTGCGCGCCGCTTTGTCGGCGTCCCATTCGATCTCCATGGTGGCCGTAGTGTAGCTGCGTTTTGTAGTTACGCCAAGTCCTGCCAGCGCACGCCTAGTTGGGTGCTGTACCCTGGCCTCTCTGGCGCGTTTTTTGGTGTCGATTGATACCTCGGGCATCACCAAGCTCATAAAAACGCTTCTAGGCCAGTTTTAAGCCGTTCTTGGGCGTGCGGCAGCGGAGATCGAAGCTGCCGCCGTCACCCACCCATTGTTAAACCGGCTGTTTGAATACAAAAGCAGGCACGCCCGGGCAGGGTTTGAGCGCGTGCTCGCGCGATTGTGGACGTCGAGCGGCGCAGCGGGGGGGCGCGTTAGCGCCTCTTTACATCCCCCCCCGCTTGCGGGGGGGCTGTTGGGTGCTGTCCGTGGACGTGTGTGCGTGTGCTCGCGCGCGCATGCGAGTTAAAACCTTGTTAAAAGGTTAAAGCGCGCGCGCATGTTACGGGTTGAACAACCTCAACCAAGTCAACGGGTTACACAACGTTTGCGCGTGTGAAACCGCGAGGAATGCGCGTGTGAAACCGCGAGGAATGCGCGTGTGAAACCGCGAGGAATGCGCGTGTGAAACCGCGAGGAATGCGCGT
>NZ_NCFM01000068.1:0-8934 GCF_002281195.1 Acidovorax sp. 35-64-16
GAAATATTAAATAATCTTGAGTGTATTACTGCGGAATGCCAGGCGATTTGCTCCCGGCGATTGAACCCAGGATTGGTGGCCGTTTTCAGTGTGGCTGTGGCCAGACCCGATGAGCAATGGCTACCGGGCAGGCGTTTGGGAAGCGGGCGTGGCTCTTTACCGGTTCGCCAGCTGGACGCTGCGCCCCTCCGACCCGACAAAAGTGGGCTTGGATGGGGGCAAAAGAGAGCGAAGATCTGTGACAGAATCCGCGTTGGGGCGGGTTTCGGGCTGATTTTCCGGAATCGTTGCCGCAAGCCTGCGACCACTTCAAAAATCCTGTTTCAACGCATTGCCTTGGGTGTGTGCGCAGTTGGAGCCCCGCCGCGCCTGCCATGGTTGGCAAGTGGATGGCAAACTACCCAAAGTCCCTGGCCAATTGGCTTTGGGCTTTTTTACACGCGTTCAGGGTCAACCTGCCTGGCACCGTTCTTATTCCCCCAATTGGAAATTTCATGATCAGTGGACTTGTTGCCGGAAAGCTTTTTGGGCCGGCGGAACAGCGCATCGACAAGGCAGGCAAGCCCTTTACCGTGGCCAAGGTGCTGGCCGCCAGTGGCGATGGCGAAACGCTGATCGTGAATGTGATCGGTTTTGAGCCCGCTGTGTGCTCGGCCCTGCAGGCGCTGGGAGAGGGCGAACCCATTGCCCTGGCCGGTGGGCTTACGCCACGGGTCTGGACAGACAAGCAGGGCAACACCCGGCCTGCTCTGGACATGGTGGCGCACCGTGTGCTGACCGCTTACGACGCCAGCGACAGCCACCCGGCGTGATCGCCTGGAGATGCCTGGGCCCACCCGCCAACACTGCGTCGGCGGGCGGACACCCGGGCACACATTCAGACTCGCTCAGGCCGAGAGCGCCTGCAGCAACTCGGTCTCGATCTCGATCTGCCGCGCGTTGCTTTGCAGCTCGGGTCCCTGGATCAGAAAGGTGTCTTCGACACGTTCGCCCAGCGTACTCACCTTGGCCAGTTGCACGCTGAGCTGGTGGCGTGCCAGCACGCGCGCCACCAGATAAAGCAAACCGGCGCGGTCGCTGGCCGAGATGCCCAGCAGCCAGCGCTGGGCTTTTTCGTCGGGGCGCAAGGTCACCCTTGGTGCCACCGGAAAGCTCTTGACGCGGCGTGACACGCGCCGCACGGCCGGCTCGGGCAGCGGGCCACCGGTTTCGATGGCGCGCATCAGGTCGCTTTCGACCATGTGCGTGAGTTCGCGGTAATGGCCTGGCTGGGCAGAGGCCACCACCTGGAAGGTGTCGAGCGCATGGCCGTTGTTGGCCGTGTGCACGCGCGCATCCAGAATGCTGAAGCCGGCACGGTCAAAGTAGCTGCAGATGCGGGCAAACAGGTCTGCCTGATCGGGCGCGTAAACCATCACCTGCAATCCCTCGCCCGCGAGCGACTGGCGCGCGCGCACCACGGGCTGGGGTGCACCGACATGGCGAGAGAGGTGGCGGGTGTGCCATGCAATGTCGGCCGCCTCGTGGCGCATGAAGTAGCTCACATCCAGCGTTGCCCACAGCGCCTTGTGCGCCTCGAAGGGCAGGGCGTTGAGTGCCAGCAACACCAGCGCCTCGCGCTTGCGGGCCTCGATCTCGGCGGCTGCGTCGGGGGCCCGGCCACCCAGCGTGCGCAGGGTGGCGCGGTACAGGTCTTCCAGCAGCTTGCCTTTCCAGGCGTTCCAGACCTTGGGGCTGGTGCCACGGATGTCTGCCACAGTGAGCAGGTACATGGCCGTGAGGTTGCGCTCATTGCCGACACGTTGGGCAAAGGCGGCAATCACGTCCGGATCACTCAGGTCCTGCTTTTGCGCCACCGTGCTCATGGTGAGGTGCTCGCGTACCAGGAACTCGATGAGCCGGGCGTCTTCGCGGTCCACGCCATGCTGTCGGCAAAAGCGCCGCACTTCCATGGCGCCGATCTGCGAATGGTCGCCGCCGCGGCCCTTGCCGATGTCGTGGAAAAGGGCCGCCACATAAAGAATCCATGGTTTGTCCCAGCCAGCGGCAAGCTGCGAGCAAAACGGGTACTCGTGCGTGTGCTCGGCCATGAAGAAGCGGCGCATGTTGCGCAACACCATCAGGATGTGCTGGTCCACCGTGTATACATGGAACAGGTCGTGCTGCATCTGCCCCACGATGCCGCGAAACGCCCACAGATAGCGCCCCAGCACCGAGGTCTGGTTCATCAGCCGCATGGCATGCGTGATGCCCGAGGGTTGCTGCAGGATGCGCATGAAGGCGGCGCGGTTGACCGGGTCGCGCCGGAAGGCGCCATCCATCACGCCGCGCGCGTTGTAGAGCGCACGCAGAGTGCGGGCTGAAAGATCCTTGAGCCCGGAAGTCGTCTGGTGCAGCAAGAAGGTTTCCAGAATCGCGTGTGGATCGCGCTCGTACAGGTCATCGCTGGCCACCTCGATGAGCCCGGCTTTCTCGAAAAAGCGCGCGTTGATGGGGCGCGGCGCGTGGGTCGAGGGGTTCAGGCGCTCTTCGATGTTGAGCAGCAGGATCTGGCTGAGTTGCGACACGGCCTTGGCTGCCCAGTAATAGCGCCGCATCAGGGCTTCGCTGGCGCGCAGGGCTAAGCGCGTGCCATCGGGCGCTTGTGACCGGTAGCCAAACGATTCGGCCACCGCGGTCTGCAAGTCAAACACCAGCCGGTCCTCGTGGCGCCCGGCAATGGCATGCAGGCGGGAGCGCACCAGGCACAGCAGGGCCTCGTTGCGCTCGATCTGGCGCACTTCAAACGCCGTGGCCATGCCGCTGGCGGCCAGTTCTTTCCAGTTGCGGCCCAGGCCGGCAGCGCGCGCCACCCACAGAATCATCTGCAGGTCACGCAGGCCCCCGGGTGACTCCTTGCAGTTGGGCTCCAGCGCGTAGGGCGTGTTTTCGTATTTGGTGTGCCGCTGGCGCATTTCGAGGGTTTTGGCCACCAGAAATGCCTGCGGGTTCAGTTGCGCGCTGTATTGCTGCTGGAACTGTGCAAACAGTGCCCCATTGCCGCAAATCAGGCGGGCCTCCAGCAGCGAGGTCTGCACCGTCACATCCTGGGCCGATTCGGCCAGGCACTCCGCCACGGTGCGCACACTGGAGCCGATTTCCAGGCCCGCATCCCAGCAGCTGCCAATAAAGCTCTCCAGCTGGGCGCGCAACTCGCACCCTGAGTCGGTCGTGCAACCTTCAGGCAGCAGCAGCAGCACATCGACGTCGGAATAAGGAAACAGCTGGTCGCGCCCAAAGCCGCCCACGGCCACCAGGGCCAGATCGGCTGGGAGCTGGGCGCGCTGCCACAGGGCTTGCAGCAACCCGCCCGCCAGGGTGGAGAGCTTGCGCAGCATCAAGCGGATGCCACGGGTGGAAGCGCCGGTGGCCTGCATGGTGGCCAGCAGGGTCGCCTTGTCGTGGCGGTAGGCGTTCCGCAGGGCGTGAATTTCGGTCATGGGCAAGGGCGATGAAGAAAGCGGTGGGCCATGACCTGCGCAAGCAAAAGTCGTGCTTGCAGGCGCTGCGCCTCAGATCGTGAACATGGATTCAGGTGGTGGTGGCTGTCACAAACGACGGCAGCGGGGGCGAGCCGGCCGAAAGCGTCATCACCTCATAGCCTGTTTCGGTGACCAGCACCGTGTGCTCCCACTGTGCCGACAGGCTGCGGTCCTTGGTGACGATGGTCCAGCCGTCGTTGCCAAACTCCTTGATCTCGCGCCGCCCGGCGTTGATCATGGGCTCGATGGTGAACACCATGCCGGGCTTGAGCTCTTCGAGCGTGCCGGGGCGGCCATAGTGCAGCACCTGGGGTTCTTCGTGGAATACCTTGCCAATGCCGTGGCCGCAGAACTCGCGCACCACCGAAAAGCCGTGCCCTTCGGTGAATTTCTGGATGGCGTGTCCGATGTCGCCCAGGTGCGCGCCGGGGCGCACCTGCTGGATACCCAGCCACATGGCGTCATAAGTAATGGCGGACAGGCGCTTGGCGGCAATCGAGCACTCGCCAATCAGGTACATGCGGCTGTTGTCGCCATACCAGCCATCCTTGGTGATGACGGTGACGTCCACGTTGACGATGTCGCCCTTCTTGAGCGGCTTGTCGTTGGGGATGCCGTGGCACACCACATGGTTGACCGAGGTGCACAGCGAGCCCGGATAAGGCGGATAGCCCGGTGGCTGGTAGCCCACGGTGGCAGAAATGGTGCCTTGGGCGGCCATGCATTCGGCGCCCAGGCGGTCGATTTCGAGCGTGGTGATGCCGGGCTTGATGTGCGGTGCGATGTAGTCCAGCACTTCAGAAGCGAGTCGGCAGGCGAGGCGCATGCCGGCGATGTCCTCTGCGGTTTTGATGGTGATACTCATGCCGCAATTATCCCATCGCCCCTCAAGCCTTGCCGGGCAAGGGCATGGCGGTGCGTGATGCCCGGTAAAATGGCGGGCTGCGCTTGCAGCACCCCTTGTGTCATTGGACCGGGGAGCGGCCGCCCCCGTGGGGCTGCCCACCCCGGTGACGCAGGAGGCCCGGCGCGCCTTACCCTCTCTCTCATCCCGAACAGGCCGCTACCGTGACCTTGCACATGACCACGCTGGCGGGCGGCAACGCCCTCAGCACCTTTCGCGCCCAGCAACTGCAGCCCGCCCTTGAGGCCATTCACCCCAGGATCAGTGGCATTGCGGCACGCTTTGTGCACCTGGTGGCCACCGACGCCGCGCCCACGCCGCCCGAGCTTGAGCGCCTGGCCGCCTTGCTGACCTACGGCGACCCGTATGCGGGCCCTGGCGACGGCACCGTCCTCATCGTCACGCCGCGTCTGGGCACGCTGTCGCCCTGGGCTTCCAAGGCCACCGACATTGCGCGCAACTGCGGTCTGGCCATTCGCCGGGTCGAGCGCACCACCGAATACCGCATCAGCCTCAAGGCCGGTCTGCTGGGCAAGGCGCCCGAGCTGACCGCCGAGCAGCTGGGTCAGGTAGCGGCCTTGCTGCACGACCGCATGACCGAATCGGTGGTGGCCGACCGCGCTGCCGCTGCCGCGCTGTTCACCGAGCTGCAGCCCGCGCCCATGGAGCATGTCGATGTGCTGACCGGTGGCCCAGAACAAGGCAGGAAGGCCCTGGAGGCCGCCAACACCCGCTTTGGCCTGGCGCTGGCCGACGATGAAATTGACTACCTCGTGGCCGCCTTCACGGGCCTGGCGCGCAACCCCACCGATGTGGAGTTGATGATGTTTGCCCAGGCCAACAGCGAGCATTGCCGCCACAAGATCTTCAATGCCCAGTTCACCATCGACGGTGTTGCGCAAGACAAGAGCCTGTTCGGCATGATCCGCCACACGCACCAGCTGGCGCCGCAGCACACCGTGGTGGCATATTCGGACAACGCGTCGGTCATGGAAGGCCACCAAGTCGAGCGATTTGTGGCAAAAATGGCCTCTGGCGCTTATGTAATAAGCGCGAGTAGCTATGAAAAGAGTAGTGCAACCCACCATGTGCTGATGAAGGTGGAAACACACAACCACCCCACGGCGATCTCACCGTTTCCCGGCGCATCCACTGGCGCGGGCGGCGAAATCCGTGACGAAGGCGCCACCGGGCGCGGCTCCAAGCCCAAGGCGGGCATGACGGGGTTCACGGTGTCCAGGCTCTGGGGCAGCACGCTGGGCAAGCCCGAGCACATCGCCAGCCCCTTGCAGATCATGGTGGAAGGCCCGCTGGGCGGGGCTGCGTTCAACAACGAGTTCGGCCGGCCCAACCTGCTGGGCTACTTCCGCGAGTACGAGCAGACCGTGGCCGGCGTGGACCGTGGCTACCACAAGCCCATCATGATCGCGGGCGGCCTGGGCGTCATCGACGCCCAGCTCACCCAAAAAATCGAATTCCCCGCAGGCTCGCTGCTGATTCAACTGGGCGGCCCGGGCATGCGCATTGGTATGGGCGGCAGTGCGGCCAGCTCCATGGCCACGGGCACCAACGCGGCCGAGCTCGACTTTGACTCGGTGCAGCGTGGCAACCCCGAGATCGAGCGCCGTGCGCAAGAGGTTATCAACCATTGCTGGGCGCAGGGCGCGGCCAATCCCATCCTGGCCATTCACGACGTGGGTGCGGGCGGTTTGAGCAACGCCTTCCCCGAGCTGACCAACGACGCAGGCCGTGGCGCGCGCTTTGACCTGCGCGCCGTGCAGCTCGAAGAATCGGGCATGGCGCCCAAGGAAATCTGGTCCAACGAGTCGCAAGAGCGTTACGTGCTGGCCATTGCGCCCGAGTCGCTGCCCCTGTTCCAGGCCTTCTGCGAGCGTGAGCGCTGCCCGTTTGCCGTGATCGGCACGGCCACCGAAGAGCGCCAGCTGGTGCTGCACGACCCCGCTGCGACGGCCGAAGACCAGAAGCTGCCCGTGGACATGCCCATGAACGTGCTGCTGGGCAAGCCGCCCAAGATGCACCGCGATGTGAAGACGGTGACGCGTGAATTCGCACCGATGGACCTGACCGGCGTGCCGCTGCAAAAGGCCGTGATCGACGTGCTGGCCCACCCCACGGTGGCATCGAAGCGTTTCCTCATCACCATTGGCGACCGCACCGTGGGCGGCATGAGCCACCGCGACCAGATGGTGGGCCCGTGGCAGGTGCCCGTGGCCGATTGCGCCGTGACGCTGGCCGATTACAAGGGTTTTGCGGGCGAGGCCATGAGCATGGGCGAACGCACGCCGCTGGCGGCCATCAACGCCCCGGCATCGGGCCGCATGGCGGTGGCCGAGGCCATCACCAATCTGCTGGCTGCACCCATCGAGCTGCCGCGGGTCAAGCTGTCCGCCAACTGGATGGCCGCTTGCGGCGAGCCCGGCGAGGATGCCGACCTGTACGCCACCGTGAAGGCCGTGGGCATGGAGCTGTGCCCCGCGCTGGGCATCTCGATTCCCGTGGGCAAGGACAGCCTGTCCATGCGCACGCAATGGCAGGATGGCGGCGACAAGAAAAAGGTCACCTCTCCCGTGAGCCTGATCGTGAGCGCCTTTGCCTCGCTGGCCGATGTGCGTGGCACGCTCACCCCCCAGCTCAACGCCACCGAAGACGACACCACGCTGGTGCTGGTGGACCTGGGCAAGGGCCAAAGCCGCATGGGCGGCAGCATTCTGGGCCAGACGCTGGACCAAAGCGGCGATGTGGTGCCCGATGTGGACGACCCCCAGGACCTGGTGAACCTCGTCAACGCCGTCAACGCGCTGCGCGCCAAGGGCCAGATCCTGGCCTACCACGACCGCAGCGATGGTGGCCTGCTGGCCGCCGTGGCCGAAATGGCCTTTGCCGGCCATGTGGGCGTGGCCCTGAACGTGGACATGCTCGTGACCGAGGGCGACGGCATCAGCGACAGCCGCATGGAAACCGGCGACGCCAAGAACTGGGCGCAGCAGGTGAGTGCGCGACGCGAAGAGCTCACGCTCAAGGCCTTGTTCAATGAAGAACTGGGCGTGGTGCTGCAGGTGCGCACGGCAGAACGCAACGAGGTGATGCAGACGCTGCGCGAGCATGGCCTGTCGAAGTTCAGCCATTTCATTGGCAAGACGCGCCCGGCATCGTCCAGCATCAATGCGGGCAAGGGCGAGCTGCAGGTCTGGCGCGATGCCAAGGCCGTGTTCAGCGCGCCACTGGCCGATCTGCACCAGGTGTGGGATGCCGTGAGCTGGAAGATCTGCCAGCAGCGTGACAACCCCGCCAACGCCGATGCCGAGCACGCCACAGCGGGCGAGCCCACCGACCCCGGCATGCAGGTGCACCTCACGTTCGATGCGTCGGACGACGTGGCGGCACCGTTCCTGAACCTCTCGCGCCCCAAAGTGGCTATCTTGCGCGAGCAGGGCGTGAACTCGCATGTGGAAATGGCCTACGCCTTCACGGAAGCGGGCTTTGAGGCGTTCGACGTGCACATGACCGACCTGCAGACCGGCCGCGTGAAACTCGAAGACTTCCAGGGCGTGGTGGCGTGTGGTGGCTTCAGCTACGGCGACACGCTGGGCGCTGGCATTGGCTGGGCGCGCAGCATTACCTTCAACCCCGTGCTGGCAGCGCAATTCCAGGGCTTCTTTGGTCGCACCGACACCTTTGGCCTGGGCGTGTGCAACGGCTGCCAGATGTTTGCCGAGCTGGCCGACATCATCCCCGGCGCGCAAGACTGGCCGCGCTTCACCACCAACCAGAGCGAGCGCTTTGAGGCCCGCCTGTCGATGGTGGAAGTGCTCGAATCGCCCAGCCTGTTCCTGCAAGGCATGGCCGGCAGCCGCCTGCCGATTGCCGTGGCGCATGGTGAGGGCTATGCCAACTTCAAATACCGCGGCAACGCGGCGCAGGCCATTGCGGCCATGCGTTTTGTGGACAACCATGGCGCGGCCACCGAGCAGTATCCGTTCAACCCCAACGGCAGCGCGGGCGGTCTGACGGCCGTGACCACGGCCGATGGGCGCTTTACGGCCATGATGCCGCACCCCGAGCGCGTGTTCCGCAACGTGCAGATGAGCTGGACCAGTGGTGACATCGGTGCGCTGAGCCCCTGGATGCGCATCTGGCGCAACGCCCGCAAGTGGGTGGGATGATGGTTTTCTGACCGGGCGGCTTGCGCGGTCAGTGCCATGCAAAAAGGCTGGGCCCTCGTGGCTTGGCCTTTTTGCTTTTGGGGCGCTCCAACCCTGCATTGCAGTGATCCCTTGCGCTGTGCACTACCCGCAGCCCATGCGACCGGCGCTGCGCAAACCAGGGACGCCGAGCAAGGGCCGCCCCGCAGCGAGGGCGTCGTCCCCCTTCAGGGGGAAGGCGCCGAAGGCGACTTGTATCTTCCTTTCGACCATCGCGGTAAAGTTTGACGGCCTTTAAGGCAGCCAGACCGGTCCGTGCAGTTTGGTAGCGACTGGGGTTTTCAAG
>NZ_NCFM01000004.1:0-214478 GCF_002281195.1 Acidovorax sp. 35-64-16
CAAAGTGCTTTCCTTTGCGACTGGCCGGTCAACAAGAGAGCATCCTATGCACTCTTGGCCCAACCTATTGCTTGGTGCACTTCGTTCTGGAATCCGCCACCAAATAGGGCACTAGCCCTTATGGATAAAGCGCAACCAGCTATTAATACAATAGCAATCAAAACACTGCCAGCGTGGCCGGCAGTGCTGCCTCGGTCAGACGTTGATCGCCGTGGCCGAGCCGGCCTGCTTGCGCAGCTCGAACTTCTGGATCTTGCCCGTGGCGGTTTTGGGTATTTCGCCAAACACCACGGCGCGCGGCACCTTGAAACCGGCCAGGTGCTTCTTGCAATGCTGCACGATGTCATCGGCCGTGGTCTGCGCGCCGGCTTTCAGCTCCACGAAGGCGCAGGGGGTTTCGCCCCACTTCGCGTCGGGCTTGGCCACCACGGCGGCGGCCAGCACGTCGGGGTGGCGGTAGAGCACGTCTTCCACCTCGATGGACGAGATGTTCTCGCCGCCCGAGATGATGATGTCCTTGCTGCGGTCCTTGATCTTGATGTAGCCGTCGGGGTATTGCACGGCCAGATCGCCGCTGTGAAACCAGCCTCCGGCAAAGGCTTCCTCGGTGGCCTTGGGGTTCTTGAGGTAACCCTTCATGGCAATGTTGCCCTTGAACATGATCTCGCCCATGGTTTCGCCGTCCCAAGGCACGGGGTGCAGGGTTTCGGGGTCGAGCACCTGCACATCACGCTGCAGGTGGTAGCGCACGCCCTGGCGGGCGTTGAGGCGGGCGCGCTCGCCGATGTCGAGGTCGTTCCAGGCATCGTGCTTGGCGCACACCGTGGCCGGGCCGTACACCTCGGTGAGGCCATAGACATGGGTCAGATCGAAGCCCATCTTCTCCATGCCCTCGATCATCGAGGCGGGCGGCGCAGCGCCGGCCACCATGGCCTTGACGCCTGCGGGCACCCCTTCCTTCATCGCGGCCGGGGCGTTGACCAGCAGGCCGTGCACGATGGGCGCGCCGCAATAGTGGGTAACGCCGTGGTTGCGGATGGCATCAAAGATCGCCTGCGCCTCCACCCGGCGCAGGCACACGTTGACACCCGCGCGCGCCGCCACCGTCCACGGAAAGCACCAGCCGTTGCAGTGGAACATGGGCAGCGTCCACAAATAGACCGCGTGCTTGGGCATGTCCCACTCCAGCACGTTGCTGATGGCATTGCTGGCCGCGCCCCGGTGGTGGTAGACCACGCCCTTGGGGTTGCCCGTGGTGCCGCTGGTGTAGTTGAGGGCAATGGCATCCCACTCGTCGGCGGGCAGTTGCCATGCGAATTGCGGGTCGCCGCTGGCCAGAAATTGTTCATAGGTGCGCTCGCCCAGGCGCTGGCTGGCGGGACCATACAGTGCGTCCTCCACATCAATCAGCAGCAGCGGCGCCTGGCTCTGGCGCAGCGCCAGAGCCTTGGCCATGGTGCCCGCAAACTCGGGGTCCACGATCACGGCCTTGGCCTCGCCGTGGTCGAGCATGAAGGCAATGGCCTCGGGGTCGAGCCGCGTGTTCAGCGCGTTGAGCACGGCGCCCGCCATGGGCACGCCAAAGTGCGCCTCCACCATGGGCGGCGTGTTGGGCAGCATCACGGCCACGGTGTCGTTCTTGCCGATGCCCGAGCGCGCCAGCGCGCTGGCCAGTTGGCGGCAGCGCGCGTAGGTCTGGGCCCAGGTCTGGCGCAGATCGCCATGCACGATGGCCAGGCGGTCGGGATAAACCTCGGCGGTGCGCTCGATGAAACCCAGCGGCGACAGGGGCGCAAAGTTGGCTTCAGTGCGGGGCAGGTGCTGGTCGTAGATACTGGTCATGATGGGCTCTCCGGTACGGGGACCCTCGAACTGTATCCGCCCCGGGATCGGCTGGCGCTGGGGATGACCGAGAGATTGCGAACGTGGACATCATCGTGCGCGTGCACGTTCGCAGCCGCAAAATCGTGGGCTGAGCCGCACGCGCCGAATCGTTCAAAATACCCGGGTGTCGATCCCCCAATCTTTCATCCAGGAACTGCTCGCGCGCGTTGACGTGGTGGATATCGTGGGCCGCTACGTGCAGCTCAAAAAGGGCGGAGCCAATTTCATGGGGCTGTGCCCCTTTCATGGCGAGAAATCGCCCTCTTTCAGCGTCAGCCCCGCCAAGCAGTTCTATCACTGCTTTGGCTGCGGCAAGAACGGCAACGCCATCAGCTTTTTGATGGAGCACGCCGGCATGGGCTTCATCGAGGCCGTGCAGGACCTGGCCCAGCAGGTGGGCCTGCAGGTGCCGGACGATGACATTTCCCCCCAAGAGAAAGAGCGTGCAGCCGCCGCCCGGCAAAAGCAGGCCACGCTGACCGATGTGCTTGAAAAAGCCGCCGAGGCCTACCGCCAGCAACTGCGCACATCACCCCGGGCCGTGGCGTATTTCAAGGGCCGGGGCGTGTCGGGCGCGGTGGCCAAGCGCTATGGCCTGGGCTATGCCCCCGAAGGCTGGCGCAGCCTGGCCAGCGTTTTCCCGCACTACGACGACCCGCTGCTCGAAGAAAGCGGGCTGGTCATCGTGAACGACGAGGACGGCGGCAAACGCTACGACCGCTTCCGCGACCGGGTGATGTTCCCCATCCGCAATGTGAAGGGCGAGTGCATCGGCTTTGGCGGGCGCGTGCTGGGGGACGACAAGCCCAAATACCTCAATTCGCCGGAAACCCCGGTGTTCCACAAGGGCCGCGAGCTCTATGGCCTGTTCGAGGCCCGCACCGCCATCCGCGAGCAGGGCTATGCACTGGTCACCGAGGGCTACATGGACGTAGTGGCGCTGGCGCAGCTGGGTTTCCCGAACGCCGTGGCCACGCTGGGCACTGCCTGCACGCCCGAACATGTGCAAAAGCTGCTGCGCTTCACCGACTCCGTGGTGTTCAGCTTTGATGGCGACACCGCCGGCCGCCGGGCAGCCCGCAAGGCGCTTGATGGCGCCCTGCCCCATGCCAGCGACACGCGCAGCATCAAGTTTTTGTTTCTGCCGCCCGAGCACGACCCCGACAGCTTTGTGCGCGCGCATGGCTCCGACGCCTTTGCCCGCCATATTGGCGATGCCGTTCCGCTGAGCCGCTTCCTGATCGAAGCCGCCAGCGAAAGCTGCGACCTGGGCACGGCAGAAGGCCGCGCGCACATGGCCAGCAATGCCCGGCCGTTGTGGAGCGCACTGCCCGAGGGCGTGCTGCGGCGCCAGGTGCTCACCGAGCTGGCCCAGCTGGCCCAGCTGGACGCGCACGACCTGTCCGACCTCTGGAGCAAGACCGCCGCCCAGGAGGCAGCGCGCCACCCCGGCGCCAGCGCCAGCGCCTCACATCGCCATGCCGCCGCACCGGCAGACGAGCCCCCGTGGGGCGCGCCGGCCGAACCCGGCTGGCAATCGCCCGGCGGCGGCTACGGCTCGCCCCAGAAACCACCCTTTCGCAAGGGCAGCGACTGGAAAGGCGGCAACTGGAAAAAGAAGGACGCCGCACCCTGGCCGCCCCAGCCACGCCTGCCGCGCACCCCCACCGCCAGCCGCGCAGACCACGCCGCACGCCTGCTTTTGTCGCACATGGCGTTTCTGGAAGATCTGACACACGACGACCACGCCGCGCTGTGCGCCCTGCCCGCTCCGCACGGCCCGCTGTTCAGCTGGCTGGAAGGGCAATTGCACGAGCACGGCCCGCTGGCCTGGGCGCTGCTGCGGGAAAGCCTGCGGGGCCATCCCTGTGAAGCCCTGGCAGTGAAAGTGATGACCGGCTCGCACGCCCAGACCGAGGGCGATCTGCACGAATTGCGGCTGGAACTGCGCGATCTTTTGAACCGCATGCTGATCGAAGACATCAACGCCCAGCAAAAAGCCCTGATTCTTCAGGCCGCGCAAGACCCCACTGCGCTCGAACGCTACCGCGCACTGGAGCAGCGGCGCAACATTCTGCAGGGCATCGCGCCGCGTAGCGCTTGAAATACAGTGCGGCCGGTATAATGTAGGGTTTGTCGGCAAGAGCGACAGCAGCACCTCCGAGCCGGACCACCGTGACAAACGCGCACAACCGTCCACCCATCGCAAGGACTGCACACCAAATGTTCGCCCAGACATCTTGCCCTTGAGGATCACTCCTCTACCTGCAGCAGCTCTGCTTTTGCAGTGTCACCCGCGCCGGGATCCGAGGCGCTTGCGTTTTCTTTGTGTCCGTTTTTGACTCCGAGGTTGTTTTATGCCTGCTCAAAAGTCCGCGAAGCCGCTCAAGTCCGCCCCAGGCACCGCCGCGAAGGCTGTCTCCAAAACCGCTGCCAAAGCACCGGCCAAAGCCGCGCCTCCCAAGGCCGCCGCTGCCGCCCCTGCCCCGGCTGCCAAGAAAGTGAAAACTGTGTCCGTGAAAAGTTCTGCCGAGCTGATTAAAGCTGCCGATGAATTGCTGAAGAAAAAGCCTGCCCGCGCCGCAGCGGCCCCGTCCGATGGCGACGAACCCCCTAAAAAGCGCCCCGGCCGTCCGGCCAAGGCCGCCGGCACCGCCGAAGCCAAGGTCCCCGCCAAACGCGGCCGCAAGCCCAAGGCCGCTGCAGGCGAAATCAGCAGTGACGACGCAGACCTGTCCGACATCGAATCCGATCTCGAAGGCGAAGTGGAACCCGAGACAGAAGCCACCCCCACGGCCGAGAAGGTCAAGCCCCTGCGCATGAAGATCAGCAAGGCGAAAGAGCGCGCCTTGATGAAAGAATTCGGCCTGGACGAAACCGTCCTGTCCGAAGAAGACATGGCCAAGCGCCGGGCGCGCCTGAAGACCCTGATCAAGCTGGGCAAGACGCGCGGCTACCTCACGCACGTTGAAATCTCCGACCACCTGCCCGACAAGCTGGTCGATGCCGAAACCCTCGAAGCCGTCATCACCACGCTGAACGATCTGGGCGTGGCGGTTTACGAGCAGACGCCCGATGCCGAGGCGCTGATCATCACCGACAACGCCCCCGCGGGCGCCACCGAAGAAGAAGCCGAAGAAGCCGCCGAGGCCGCACTGTCCACCGTGGACAGCGAATTCGGCCGCACCACCGACCCTGTGCGCATGTACATGCGCGAAATGGGCACCGTGGAGCTGCTCACGCGCGAAGGCGAAATCGAAATCGCCAAGCGGATCGAAGGCGGCCTGATGGCCATGATGGAGGCGATCAGCGCATCGCCCGCCACCATTGCCGAAATCCTGAACATGGGCGAAGACATCCGCGAAGGCAAGGTGGTTATCTCCACCATCGTGGACGGTTTCTCCAACCCCAACGAGGCCGACGACTATGTGGCCGAAGAAGACTTCGACGAATTCGACGAAGCCGATGACGACGACGGCAAGGGCGGCTCCAAGGCCCTGACCAAAAAGCTCGAAGAGCTCAAGAAGCAGGCGCTGGAGCGCTTTGACAAGCTGCGCGAGCTGTTCGAAAAAGTGCACAAGATCTACGACAAGGAAGGCTACGGCACGCCTGCCTACGTGAAGGCCCAGGCCGCCTTGTCCGAAGAGCTGATGACCATCCGCTTCACGGCCAAGACCATCGAGAAGCTGTGCGACATGGTGCGCGGTCAGGTCGATGATGTGCGCAAGAAAGAGCGCGAGCTGCGCCGCATCATCGTGGACAAGTGCGGCATGCCCCAGGAAACCTTCATCAAGGACTTCCCGGCCAACCTGCTCAACCTCAAGTGGGTGGAAAAGCAGGCTGCGGCCGGCAAGCCATGGTCGACCATCATGGCGCGCAACATCCCGCCCATCCAGGATCTGCAGCAAAAGCTGACCGACCTGCAATCGCGCGTGGTCGTGCCGCTGGCTGAACTCAAAGGCATCAACAAGCGCATGAACGAGGGTGAATCGACCTCGCGCGATGCCAAGAAGGAAATGATCGAGGCCAACCTGCGCCTGGTTATTTCGATCGCCAAGAAGTACACCAACCGTGGCCTGCAGTTCCTCGACCTGATCCAGGAAGGCAACATCGGCCTGATGAAGGCGGTGGACAAGTTCGAATACCGCCGCGGCTACAAGTTCTCGACCTATGCGACGTGGTGGATCCGCCAGGCCATCACAAGGAGCATTGCCGACCAGGCCCGCACCATCCGCATCCCGGTGCACATGATCGAAACGATCAACAAGATGAACCGCATCAGCCGCCAGCACTTGCAAGAGTTTGGTTTTGAGCCCGATGCGTCCATCCTGGCAGCCAAGATGGAGATCCCCGAGGACAAGATCCGCAAGATCATGAAGATCGCCAAAGAGCCGATCTCCATGGAAACCCCCATCGGCGACGACGACGACAGCCACCTGGGCGATTTCATCGAAGACGGTGCCAACACCGCTCCCATCGAAGCCGCCATGCAGGCCGGTCTGCGCGACGTGGTCAAGGACATTCTGGATGGCCTGACCCCACGCGAAGCCAAGGTGCTGCGCATGCGCTTTGGCATCGAAATGACCAGCGACCACACACTGGAAGAAGTGGGCAAGCAGTTTGACGTGACGCGCGAGCGCATTCGCCAAATAGAAGCCAAGGCGCTGCGCAAGTTGAAGCACCCCAGCCGCTCGGACAAGCTGCGCAGCTTTATCGACTCGCTGTAAACCGCACCGCAATCACCCTGGCAACAGGGTCTGGTCGCGCAGACGCCCCAGCCACCCACCCGGTGCTGGGGCGTCGTGCTTTGGGGGTGACCTGGTACTGGGAACAGGCCGCTTCAGAGAATATGAATCAAAATAGCCTCCAGCGCTTTATGGATAAGCGCCCATAGCTATATAAATAATAGCAATCAATCCAGCTTGAACCCTGACTACGCCACCAGTTTGGCCATGCGGCTGACCTCGCTGCGAAAGAAGGCGGCCGTTGAATCAGGAGGCGGGCTTTGCAGCTGGTAGCCCTGCGCCAGCAAGGCAACGCGCACCTCTGAAACCGCCACCGCGCTGCGCACCGCCTGGTAGGCGCGCTCCACCCCGGGTTTGGGCACGCCTGCAGGCCCCGCCACCGCCACCCAGCCGTCCAGCGCTAATGGGGCAGGCCCTGCGCGACGATCGTCGGCAAATCGGGCAGCATGGGCGAACGGGTGGGGGACGACAAACCGATGGCCCGCCGTGCGCCCGGCTTCACATGGGACGCCGCCACGGCAATGGCAACGAACGCTATCTGGATCTGGCGATTCATGCCACCGCCCCTTGTGCCCGTAAGGCCTGCACCTGCTCGCCGGTGTAACCCAGCTCTTCCATGAGCTCGACGGTGTGCTGGCCCAGCACGGGCGGCTGCAGGCGCACGCCCAGCCGCTGGCCGTCCATGCGCAACGGGAACAGCGTGGTGCGAGCGGTCTGCCCGGCACGCTCGCCATCGGGCAGCGTGATGTCGGCCAGGCCACCGGTGGCGTTGAGGTGCGGGTCGTCAAACAGCTGGTCGGGCCGCAGGATGGGCGCAAACGGCAGTCCGTTTTTCTCGAAGATGACCGTCAGCTCGGCAGCGCTGTAAGCGGCCAGGCGCTGGCGCAGTTCGGGCAGCATCGTGGCACGCTGGCGCACGCGGTCGTTGTTGGTCGCCAGTTGCGGATCGGCCTTGAGGTCGGCAAAGCCCAGGGCATCACAAAAGGTGATCCACTGCGCATCGCTCACAGCGGCCAGAAAAATCTGCTCGCCATCCTTCACGCTGAACACGTCGTACAGCGCCCACGACGAAATGCGCTCGGGCATGGGCGCGGCAGGCTGGCCGGTGACGGCGTATTGCATCATGTGCTGGCCCACCAGAAACACGTTGTTCTCGAACAGGGCCGAGTCCACCTCCTGCCCGCGCCCGGTGATGCCGCGCTGCATCAGCGCCGCCATGGCCCCGATGGCGCCAAACATTCCGCCCATGATGTCGTTGACGCTGGTGCCCGCGCGCAGCGGGTCGCCGGGGCGGCCCGTCATGTAGGCCAGGCCGCCCATCATCTGCACCACCTCGTCCAGCGCGGTGCGGTGCTCGTAGGGGCCGGGCAGAAAACCGGTGTGGTTCACGTAGATGAGGCGCGGGTTGAGCTGGCTCAGTGCCGCATAGTCGAGCCCGTATTTGGTCATCACGCCGGGCTTGAAGTTTTGCGCCACCACGTCGGCCGAGGCCGCCAGCTTGCGCGCGACCTCCAGCCCCTCGGGGCGGCGCAGGTCGAGCGCGATGCTCTTCTTGTTGCGGTTGAACATGGGGAAAAAACCCGCGCCCGCGCCCAGCAGGTGGCGGGTGCGGTCGCCCTCCACGGGCTCGACCTTGATGACTTCGGCCCCCAGATCGGCCAGCACCATGCCGCAGGTGGGGCCCATGACCATGTGGGTGAACTCCACCACGCGCAGCCCCGCCAGGGGCAAGGGGCGCGATGCGGTGCCAGGGGTGGACGATGAAGCAGGGGCAGCAGGTGACGAAGGTGCAGAAGTCATGGGGCTCACGATAAAGGATACAGTGGAACGATGAAGCCACGGCAGCCGGCGCGCTGACCGCAGCGGCCACTTGCGCCCGGGCCAACCTGGCCATCAGCGTGGTGCCGCGCGAGGTGGCCGGGCCCTTTGCCCGCACGGCCCCGGTGCGCATTGTTCCCCTGAGCGATACCTGGGCGCGGCGCCGCTTTGCCGTGTGTTACCGCAGCAGCCAGACGCTTCCACCCTGCGCACGGCTGCTGGTGGACCACCTGGCGTGTGCCGGCGGGCCCGATCACCTGGTTCGTGGCCAGCATGCAACACTTTGAAATGGTTTGAGGCAATTTACGGGGCAGGTGCATGTGCACTGTGCCTTTTGAGCTACCAAACTTGTAGCAAAACGGGTTCCGCGCTATAGTCGCAGCGCTCCCTCGGACGTGGTGCCTTTCGCGCCACCCCGAAATTTGACCCAACACTCGCGCGAGGAGAAACATCCATGAGCTCCAAAGAAAATGCCGCCATCAACCAGCTGTTTGAACGGCTCGAATGCCGTTACGCACTGCGCGTGCTCTGGGCCCTGCGCGATGGCCACCCCCAGACCTTCCGCCTGCTGCAAGACAGTGTGGGCGGCATCACGCCCAACACCTTGAACACCCGCATCAAGGAACTGCGCGAGGCCGGCTTTGTCGACCACGGCAGCGACGGTTACACCGTCACCCCGTCGGGCGCCGATCTGCTCAAGCGCCTGTCGGACGTGCAAGCCTTTGCCACCCGCTGGGTAGCGGGCCGCGCCAAGAAGGCCTGAAGCAGCGCCCATCCGCTGACCCGCGCTGCCCTGCCCGCTTGCCGGGCTTTTGCTAAAATACGGGCCAAAATGGCTGCTAGCGCACTATCCATAAGCGCTAGCAGCTATATTTTTAATAGCACTCAAGGAATTTCACCATGGCACTGACCACCACCGCATCCGGCCTGCAATACGAAGACACCGTCATCGGCGAAGGCGCCGAAGCCACCAAGGGCCAGAACGTCTCGGTGCACTACACCGGCTGGCTTTACAACAATGGCGAGCAAGGTGCCAAGTTCGACTCTAGCCGCGACCGCAACGACGCCTTCGCGTTCTCGCTGGGCGCGGGTATGGTCATCAAGGGCTGGGACGAAGGCGTGCAAGGCATGAAGATCGGTGGCCAGCGCACCCTGATCATCCCGGCCGCACTGGGCTATGGCGCACGCGGCGCCGGCGGTGTGATTCCCCCCAACGCCACGCTGAAGTTCGACGTGGAACTGCTGGGCGTGCGCTGAAACAGCGGCTCCCCTCTCCCTGCACCAAGGGATGACCTGCATAACTCCCTGCGGTCTGTGATAGCGCGGTCTCGGGCGGTCCACTGCGTTGTTTATCTTTCCAATAGTGGGGCTACTGGCTGCAAAAAGACGCCTTGCGGCCCATCCCGATCCGCACTACCACCGACGCGCGAGGGTTGTGCAGGTCATCCAAAGCGGCCCCTGTGGCCGCTTTTTTGATTGCGGGGTTGTGCAGGCTGGCCGGCACACCTGGCACACTCTGCGCGGTATTGGCTGTCGGCGAAACGGCTCCTGTTGCCCGATTGCGCAGGCTGGCAGTGCCTACATCTCGGAGCGCACCAGGGGCAGCGCGGGAGCCGGTCGGGTGATGCGGCTCACCACCACCGCCACGATCAGCCCTGCGGGCACGCCAAACACCCCCGCAGAAATGGGCTGGATGCCAAACCACAGGCGATCCGCCAGCAACCAGCCCGCCCAGGTGCGCAAGACGGGCACATGCGAAAGCATGTAATACACGGCAATGCCCAGCCCGGCGAGCATGCCGGCCACCGCCCCCTGGCGCGTGGTTCCGCGCCAGAAGATACCCAGCACCATCACCGGCACAAAGGCCGACGCAGCCAGAGAAAACGACGCAGACACGAGCGGCAGAATTTCGGCCGGCTTGAGTGCCGCTACAAACGCCGCCGCCAGCGCCACCGACAGCAAGGTGAACTTGGTCAGGATGACGCGCTGTTCGGGCGATGCCTCCCGGGGAGCCCCGCGGTAATAGAGGTCGCGCACCAGCGCGTTGCTGATGGTCAGCAGCAGCCCGTCGGCAGTGGACAATGCCGCCGCCAGCCCGCCCGCAGCCACCAGGCCCGACACGACATACGGCAGCCCCCCCAGCTCTGGCGTGGCCAGCATGATGAGGTCGGCACCCAGCCGGATTTCGCCAAACTGCACCAGGCCATCGCCGTTCACGTCTTCCACCGACAACAGCGATGCGTCCACCCGGGCCCATTGCGCCAGCCAGTTGGGCAGGGTTTCAAAACTGCTGCCCACCAGGTTCTGCATGACCTCGAACTTCACCAGCACGGCCAGCGCTGGCGCGCTAAGGTAAAGCAAAGCAATGAAAAACAGCGACCACGCCACCGACGTCCGCGCCGCAGCCACCGAGGGCGCCGTGTAGTAACGGGTCAGCAAATGTGGCAGGCCCGCAGTGCCCACCATCAGGCAGAACATGAGCGCCAGGAAGTTGCGCCGCGCCAGTTCATACTCCTTTCGCTCATGCGGCGAGCCGTTGGGGTCGCCTGCGAAGGCCTGGCTGTGCAGTGGCAGGCCTCCCAGGGGGCGGGCGCGCTCATAGTTCTCGCGCATCTCGCGCGTCCAGCGCTCGCGCGCCGATGCCGCATCGCGGGGCAGCGAGACCAGCTCACGGCTGGCCGAAACAATCAGGCCCACATCGGCATTCTGGTCACGCAGGGCACGAACGCGTTCGCGCGCCTTTTGGCGCTCGCGCTCCAGCGCACCCTCCACGTCCTGCAGCCGCGCCTCGAAGTCCTGCGCCCGGCGCAAATAGGCCACCACCACCTGGTGCTCAGCCGGCGAGTCGAGCAGCCGCTCTTCCATATCGGCGATCTTGCCCAGCTGCGCGCCATACACCAGGGGCGCCATCGGATTGCCCAGCTGCTTGTAGGCCAGCCAGGACACCGGGATCAAAAAGGCCAGCAGCACCACCACATATTGCGCCACCTGCGTCCAGGTGATGGCGCGCATGCCGCCCAGAAACGAGCACAGCAGCACACCGCCCAGCCCCAGCATGATGCCAATCTCGAATTGCACCCCCGTGAGGCGCGATGCAATCAGGCCCACGCCATAGATCTGGGCCACCACGTAGGTGAACGAGCACAGCACCGCCGCCAGCGCCGCAATGATGCGCGGCCAGCGCCCGCCAAAACGCACATGAAAAAAGTCGGGCACCGTGTAAAGGCCCATGGCACGCAGATGCGGTGCGATCAACAGGGCCACCAGGCAAAAACCGCCGGTCCAGCCCAGCAGGTAGGCCAGCCCGCCCGCCTGGCCCGGCGTGCCAGAAAAACCCTGCAGATACAGCGCACCCGACAGGCTGATGAACGAGGCGGCGCTCATCCAGTCGGCCGCCGCCGCCATGCCGTTGTAGATGGGCGGAATGCGCCGCCCCGCCACGTAATACTCTTCGGGATCGGTGGTGCGGCCGTACACACCGATACCGGCGTAGACCATTACCGTGAGAAACAGGAAGATCGGGCCGATCCAGTGCCTCGAAAGCCCCCGCTGCTCTGCCCAGGCCATCAGGGCCAAAAATGCCACCACCCCCACCACATACAGGGCAAAGATGCGGTGCAGACGCCAAAGGTAGGCCTTGTCGTCACCCCCCTGTTTAGCACCACCGGGATCAGCCATGGGGTCTGGCCGGTACCGGCGCGCGCTCTGCCATCTGCGCAGCCGCCTGTGCGGCGTCCTGGCGCTCAAAGCGGTTCATGGCCCAGCAGTAGGCCACGACGATGGCAATGAACATCAACACCGCGCCTTGGGCGGCGATCCAGTAACCCAGCGGCCAGCCGCCGGCCACCAGCAACTGCAGATCGCGGGCAAAGAATGTGGCCACAAATGAGACCAGCACCCACAGCAAGAGCAGCCCCCCCTTGAGCCACAGGTGGCGCACATCGTGCAGGTCTGGTGGGAAGGGCCCGGCCAGCTCGGGCTCGTGGGTTTTTTTCAGGGGCCGCATCCAGGGTGCTCGCTACCGTGGGTTGACAAAGTGCAGCCCCTGCTCGCTCAGCGTGCGAGTTGCTGCCAGGTGGCGATCACGCTGTCAGGGTTCAGCGAAATCGACGAAATGCCCTCTTTGGCCAGCCACTGCGCAAAGTCAGGGTGGTCTGACGGGCCCTGGCCGCAGATACCGATGTATTTGCCCTGCGCCAGGCAGGCCTTGATGGCCTGGTGGATCAGCGCCTCGACGGCCGGGTCGCGTTCGTCAAAGTCCTTTGCCAGCAACTCCAGGCCCGAGTCACGGTCCAGGCCCAGGGTGAGCTGGGTCAGGTCGTTGGAACCGATGGAGAAACCGTCGAAGAACTCCAGGAAGCGATCGGCCAGGATGGCATTGCTGGGCACCTCGCACATCATGATGACCTTGAGGTCGTCCTTGCCGCGCTCAAGCCCGTGGGCAGCCAGCAACTTGGTAACGCGCTCGGCCTGGCCCAGTGTGCGCACAAACGGCACCATCACCTGCACGTTGGTCAGGCCCATGTCGTTGCGCACGCGCTTCAAAGCTTCGCATTCCATCGCAAAGGCTTCGCCGAACTCGGTGCTGATGTAGCGCGCTGCACCGCGAAAACCCAGCATCGGGTTTTCTTCCTCGGGCTCGTAACGGCTGCCGCCAATGAGCTTGCGGTATTCATTGCTCTTGAAGTCGGACAACCGCACGATGACGGGCTTGGGCCAGAAGGCGGCCGCAATGGTGGCCACACCTTCGGCCACCTTGTCTACATAGAAAGCGCGCGGGCTGGCATGACCTCGTGCCACCGATTCCACGGCCTTTTTCAGGTCGTTGTCGATGTTCGGGTAGTCAAGAATAGCCTTGGGGTGCACGCCAATGTTGTTGTTGATGATGAACTCGAGCCGCGCCAGGCCCACGCCCTCATTGGGCAACTGGCAAAAGTCAAACGCCAGTTGCGGGTTGCCCACGTTCATCATGATCTTTGTCTTGATGGCTGGCATCTCGCCGCGCTGCACTTCGGTGATCTCGGTTTCAAGCAGACCGTCATAGATGCGGCCGGTGTCGCCTTCCGAGCAGCTCACCGTGACCAGCGTGCCGTCTTTCAGGCGCTCGGTGGCGTCACCGCAGCCCACCACCGCCGGAATGCCCAGCTCGCGGGCAATGATGGCGGCGTGGCAAGTGCGGCCACCGCGGTTGGTGACGATAGCGCTGGCGCGCTTCATCACGGGCTCCCAGTTGGGGTCGGTCATGTCGGTCACCAGCACATCGCCGGGCTGCACCTTGTCCATCTCGCTGATGTTGTGCACGATGCGCACGGGGCCGGTGCCGATCTTCTGGCCAATGGCACGGCCTTCGGCCAGCACGGCGCCATGGCCCTTGAGCTTGTAGCGCAGTTCGGCCTGGCCTTTGGCCTGGCTCTTCACCGTTTCAGGGCGGGCCTGCAAGATATAAAGCTGGCCGTCGGTGCCGTCCTTGCCCCATTCGATGTCCATGGGGCGGCCATAGTGCTGTTCAATCACCACGGCATAGTGCGCCAGCAGCTCCACGTCGGCATCGGTGAGCGAATAGCGGTTGCGCTGCTCGGTGGGCACGTCGATGGTCTTGATGAGCTTGCCGGTCTGGGCCTTTTCGTCGGGCGTGGCAAACACCATCTGGATCAGCTTGGACCCCAGATTGCGGCGGATCACCGACTTTTTGCCCGCCTTGAGCATGGGCTTGTGCACATAGAACTCGTCTGGGTTCACGGCGCCCTGCACCACGGTTTCACCCAGGCCGTAGCTGCTGGTGATGAACACCACGTCTTCAAAACCGCTTTCGGTGTCGATGGTGAACATCACACCGGCCGCGCCCAGGTCAGAGCGCACCATGCGCTGCACGCCGGCAGACAGGGCCACCACATCGTGCGCAAAACCCTTGTGCACGCGGTAGCTGATGGCGCGGTCGTTGTAGAGGCTGGCGAAAACCTCCTTCATCTTGTGCAGCACCTCGTCGATGCCATGCACGTTCAGGAAGGTTTCCTGCTGGCCAGCAAAGGATGCGTCGGGCAGGTCTTCGGCCGTGGCGGACGAGCGCACGGCAAAGCTGGCCTCGGGGTTGCCTTCGGACAGGGTGGCAAAGGCCTCGGTAATGGCTTTTTGCAGATCGGCCGGGAAAGGCTGGGCCTCCACCATGGCACGGATCTCGGCGCCCACGGCAGCCAGGGCACGCACGTCTTCGGTGTCGAGCGCGGCCAGCTTGGCGCTGATGCGGTCGGCCAGGCCTTCAAAGGCTAAAAATTCGCGGAACGCATGGGCCGTGGTGGCAAAGCCCGTGGGCACGCGCACGCCGTGCGGCAGCTGCGAGATCATCTCGCCGAGGGAGGCGTTTTTTCCGCCTACCGCCTCGACGTCGGTCATTCTCAGGTTTTCAAACGGTACGACCAGGGCGGTCGGGCTGAAAAGTGCAGACATGGGAGAGCTCCAGAAGTTAAAACCGGGTCTGCGCGCCCGCCCATGAGGAGCAGGGGGCGAGCGGCCATGCACGGGCTGCAGCTTTGTGGTTGTGGTTGTTGGCCGACCGGGTGCATGGTGAGAATTGGATAATTGACACAATTGTAGGCCTGCCGCACTGGCGACAGCCTGACGCTCTTGAAAAGGCCCCCATGCACTCGCGCACCGTATTCTTTGTGTCTGACGGCACCGGCATCACCGCCGAAACCTTTGGCAACGCCATCCTGGCCCAGTTCGAACTGGTGCCGCGCCGCGTGCGCCTGCCCTTCGTGGACACCGAGGACAAGGCCCACCAGGCCGTGCGCCAGATCAACCACACCGCCGAACTGGAGGGCAAGAAACCGGTGGTGTTCACCACGCTGGTCAACATGGAGGTGCTCAAAGTCATCCAGGAGGGCTGCAAAGGCATGCTGCTGGACATGTTTGGCACCTTCGTGCACCCACTGGAGGAAGAGCTGGGAATCAAGTCGCACCACCGGGTGGGGCGCTTTTCGGATGTGAGCCGCAGCAAGGAATACACCGACCGCATCGAAGCCATCAATTTCAGCCTGGCGCACGACGATGGCCAAAGCCACCGCGACCTGGCGGGCGCCGACGTGATCCTGGTGGGCGTAAGCCGCAGCGGCAAAACTCCCACCAGTCTCTACCTGGCCATGCAGCATGGCCTGAAGGCCGCCAACTACCCGCTGATCCCCGAAGACTTTGACCGCCGTCAGCTGCCACCGGCGCTGATGGAGTTTCGCAAAAAGATCTTTGGCCTGACCATCAGCCCCGAGCGGCTGTCCGAGATTCGCAGCGAACGCCGACCCGAATCGCGCTATGCCAGCCTGCAAAACTGCCGCCACGAGGTGGCCGAAGCCGAGGCCATGATGCGCCGCGCTGGCATCCGCTGGCTGTCTACCACCACCAAATCCATCGAAGAAATCGCCACCACCATCCTGCAAGAGCTACAGCCGGACCGGCTGATCTACTGATGCGGCGGCGCCCGCAAGGGGCGCCCATTGACCGGGGCGACATGCGAAAAACTGCATGGTGCGCGTGTGCTGCGCCCACTATACAAATCCGGGAAAATTTAGAACAAATTCGGCCTTAGGCCGCGCCCATTAAGCGCTAACAGCTATTAATTAAGGAGTTTTTTTGCAACCTGCGTGCCCGTTCATGCAGGGGCCGGTTCGATCCGGTTGCGTCCAGCGGCTTTGCCCCGGTAAAGGGCGGCGTCGGCTTCTCGCATGGCGTCCTCCAAGACATGTGCACTGGCGAAGGGGTGTGAAACCCCAATCGTGATCGTGCAGTGCAGTGGATGGTCGGAGCCAGTGATCTTGATGGCTTGATTTTCGATGGCTGCGCGTAAGCGCTCAGCCAAGTGCATGACGCCCAGAATGTCGGTGTCCAGGCAGATGACAACAAACTCTTCACCACCAATACGGGCTGCCAGGTCGCCACCACGCACAGTGGCACCAAGTACCTCCGCCACCTGGCACAAGACGGCGTCTCCTACCTGGTGGCCATAGGTATCGTTGATGCGTTTGAAGTGGTCGACGTCAACCATCAGCAAGTGCGCAGGCACTGCCTTGCGGGAGGTGAAATACCGTTGCAGCGCTTCTGTGAGTCCGCGGCGGTTGAGTAACTGTGTCATGGGGTCACGCGCAGCCATGTCACGCAGGTCATCGGTCAAGCGGCGCAGTACCAGCCAAATGATCGATGGCGGCAACACCGTTGCCAGGGATGACATGTAGATGTAGAACACCAGCTGAAAATTGCTGTCCATGTGCAGTGCATTCAAACCGCCATCCACAAGCTTCATGAACTTGAGCGCGTTGAGTACGCAAATGCCGCTGATCAAGACGGCAAAAAATATCATCTCCCCATACAAATCCTTGGCAAATGTGCGCACGCCATAAACCACGGTGATGACCATGGCCAAGAAAAGCAGTGCAGACATGCCTGAGAGCATGGCGTAGCGGGCCACCGGGCCCAGGCTCCATTGCACCAGCACCTGCGCGGCGCTGTAGGTCACGGCGACTGCAAGCAGTGGACGCCACAAAGGGACGGAGTGCCCAAAAAACCGCATGGCCCCCAGCCAGTAAGCCACCGGGGAGGCGAGCGTGAAGGTGTGGTTGACAACGCTCACCAGGCTCCAGGCGGGGCCGCCTTCAGCCAATTGCAGCACATAGGCAGAACCCAAAAGAAGGTTGCCCATCGCAAAAAAGTCCATCCCCATCTTTTTGCCGTGCAGGCGTTTGCTAACGAGCCAAAACATCACCGAAAAGCACAGCAGGTGTGCGCACAGCATGCCGACGAGAATGTTTGCAACCATGTTGATGTGGGGAGGTGGGAGCAGACGGTCTGGGCAAAAACCTGCGCTACAACACTGCGTAAAGACGGCTCAAGAACGATGCGATTGCCGATTAGTGTAACTATCGGTAATAACGAAGGGCAGCGCGGGTTGAATGATCTGCATGCGGATTCCACGTCTGCTGACTACGGCATCGGCTAACCAACACACAGCGAGGGTCGGTATTGACCAGAGGCTGTAAAAAGCTTGAACCGATCCACCCAAAAAGCACTGATCGGCTGCTCTTGGCCGAAACCTGGCCTTCCCTGCATACAAAACAAAATCGGCAGGGCTGTTTGCACAGCCCCGCCGCTTTTAATTTGATAGCTGCCAGCGCTTACCCGATAAGCGCTACAGCCATATTTGATCTAAAAACTCAAGCCGATACGCCGCTGCGGATCAGGTGGTCAAACGCGCTCAGCGCGGCCGTGGCGCCAGCGCCGGCGGCAATCACGATCTGCTTGTAGGGCACGGTGGTGCAGTCGCCGGCAGCAAACACGCCGGGCACGTTGGTGTGGCCCTTGGCGTCGATCTCGATCTCGCCAAACTTGCTCAAGTTGACCGTGCCCTTGAGCCAGTCGGTGTTGGGCACCAGGCCGATCTGCACAAACACGCCTTCCAGCGGCACCAGGTGTTCCTGGCCGGTAGCGCGGTCCTTGAACTTCAGGCCGTTCACCTTGCCGTCGGCGCCGGTGATTTCGGTGGTCTGCGCGTTGGTGTGGATGGTCACGTTGGGCAGGCTCTTGAGCTTGTTCACCAGCACGGCGTCGGCCTTGAGCTGGTCGGCAAATTCCACCAGCGTGACGTGAGCCACCACACCGGCCAGGTCGATGGCAGCCTCGACACCCGAGTTGCCGCCGCCAATCACCGACACGCGCTTGCCCTTGAACAGCGGGCCGTCGCAGTGCGGGCAGTAGGCCACGCCCTTGTTCTTGTACTCGGCTTCGCCGGGCACGTTGACGTTGCGCCAGCGCGCGCCGGTGGAGAGGATCACGCTCTTGGACTTGAGCGAGCCGCCGTTGGCCAGCTTCACCTCGATCAGGCCACCGGGCTCGGTGGCGGGGATCAGGCGCTCGGCCAGTTGCAGGTTCATGATGTCCACGTTGTAGGCGCGGGTGTGGGCTTCGAGGGCGGCGGCAAACTTGGGGCCGTCAGTTTCGAGCACCGAGATGTAGTTTTCGATGCCCAGGGTGTCGTTCACCTGGCCGCCAAAGCGCTCGGCGGCCACGCCAGTGCGAATGCCTTTGCGGGCGGCGTACACGGCAGCGGCAGCGCCGGCAGGGCCACCACCGATGATCAGCACGTCAAAGGCTTCCTTGGCGCTGAGCTTGGCTGCCTCTTTGGCGGCGGCGCCGGTGTCGATCTTGGCAACGATTTCTTCGAGCAGCATGCGGCCCGAACCGAACACTTGGCCATTCAGGAACACCATGGGCACGGCCATGACTTCGCGGCGGTTCACTTCTTCCTGGAAGGCGCCGCCTTCAATCACCGTGGTCTTGATGCGCGGGTTGCGGATGGCCATGAGGCTCAGCGCCTGCACCACGTCGGGGCAGTTGTGGCAACTCAGGCTCATGTAGACCTCGAAGTTGAAGTCGCCTTCGAGCGCGTCGATCTGATCGAGCACTTCCTGCTCGGCCTTGGGCGGGTGGCCGCCCGTCCACAGCAGCGCCAGCACGAGGGACGTGAATTCATGGCCGAGCGGCAGGCCGGCAAAGCGCAGCTGGCTGGTGCTGCCCACGCGCTGCAGCGAGAACGAAGGCTTGCGCGCGTCGTTGCCGTCGGTGCGCAGGGTGATCTTGTCGCTGCGCAGCGACTGGATGGTTTGCAGCAGCTCCAGCATTTCGCGGGAGGTGTCGCTGTCGTTCAGGGATGCCACCAGCTCGAACGGCTGCTGCACGCGCTCCAGGTATGCAGAGAGTTGGGTCTTGAGTTGGTCGTCGAGCATGGTGGTGTCCTTATAGATTCGAGTTGTGGGGGAAATGTGTTCGGGCCGCTTTTGGCGCCCTTTGCACGAAATACCGGGCGTAAAAAAGCCGGACGGCATGGCGCGGGCGCCACGGCGTGGTCCGGCTTGGGAGCGCCGGGGCGCTCCGCCGTCAAATGGTTGGGTGGCTTAGATCTTGCCGACCAGGTCCAGCGATGGAGCCAGGGTCTTGGCGCCTTCATTCCACTTGGCGGGGCACACTTCGCCAGGATGCGCTGCGGTGTACTGGGCTGCCTTGAGCTTGCGCAGGGTTTCCTTCACATCGCGGGCGATTTCGTTGGAATGCACTTCCATGGTCTTGATGATGCCATCGGGGTTGATGATGAAGGTGCCGCGCAGTGCCAGGCCTTCTTCTTCGATGTGCACGTCAAAGGCGCGGGTCAACTGGTGCGTGGGGTCGCCCACCAGAGGGAACTTGGCCTTGCCCACGGCGGGGGAGGTTTCGTGCCACACCTTGTGCGAGAAATGCGTGTCGGTGGTAACGATGTACACCTCGGTGCCGGCCTTCTGGAACTCGGGGTAGTTGTCAGCAGCGTCTTCGACTTCGGTGGGGCAGTTGAAGGTGAAGGCAGCGGGCATGAAGATCACGACCGACCACTTGCCCTTGAGGCTTTCTTCGGTGACGGTGATGAACTTGCCGTTGTGGAAAGCTTCGGTCTTGAAGGGCTGAACTTGCGTGTTGATCAGGGACATTGCTGTTTCCTTAGTGGTTGGTTGACTGAACAGGACTGAAGTTTAGGTTTTTTCGACCAATGAATCCAATGAATTGAATTCATTGAATCAATTGAGTATTGCTATTTCGTGACAAATCTGTCCGCCTGTCTGCCTGTGCAAGCGCAGGCCGCCAACGGCAGCGCGCCCCGCGCAAGGGCTTGGGTTGCGCAGTGGGTGTGGCGTCGCGACAATGGGGGCCGAACCAACACACAAGGAATCCACCATGAAGGGTGACGCACAAGTCATTGGCCATCTGCAGGCCCAGCTCAAGAACGAGCTCACGGCCATCAACCAGTATTTTTTGCACTACCGCATGCTCAAGCACTGGGGCTTTGACAAGCTGGCCAAGAAGGAATACTCCGAATCCATCGGCGAGATGAAGCACGCCGACTGGCTGATGGACCGCATTTTCATGCTCGACGGCCTGCCCAACCTGCAGGACCTGGCCAAGATCCAGGTGGGCGAAGACGTGCCCGAAATTCTGGCCTGTGACCTGAGTGCCGAGCAAGGTGCCCAGGCCACCATCAAGGACGGCATTGCCCATTGCGAAACCGTGCGCGACTATGTCTCGCGCGACCTGCTGCAAAAGATCCTGGATGACACCGAGGAGCACATCGACTTCCTTGAAACCCAGATCGACCTGATCGCCAAGGTAGGCCTGCCCAACTATCTGCAATCGCAGATGGGCGAATTGGAGTAACGCGGCACGCGCATTTTGCCCAGGCAACCCAACGGTGCGCCCCTGCGCACCTTTTTTTAGTCTTTTGAGGCTCTAGCCCTTATCCATAAAGCGCAGGTAGCTATTAATTAGATAGCTTTTTGAGTACACACCGCTGGCAGCAAGATCGACGCGGCCGGTCGGTTGTTACAAACCTGCGCGGCTTGCGCCAGCTCGCCGGCCAATCAGCCGCGCTCGCGCAGCGCCCGCTCAATGCGGTTGCGCGCCACGGTGGTCTTGGGCACCTTGAAGGGGAACCAGCTGCGCACGTCCTCTTCGAGCCCGATGCCGTGCATGTAGTTGTAGATGGCTTTCTTGAGCGCGCCGCCCAGTGCATCGTGGTCCACGCCCGTGGGGTCGTGAAAGCCGATGTCGTTCTTGGCAAAGCTCACGGGCGGCAGGGGCTGCAGGGTGACGCCAAATTCTTCGGGGTGCTGTCCCACGGGTGAGTGCACGGTGCAGGCAAAGCGATGAAAAAACCCGCTTTGAATGCAGCCGTTGGCAAACAGCTGGCGCACGTATTCGAGCGCGTCCACGGTGTCTTGCACGGTCTGCGTGGGAAAGCCGTACATCAGGTAGGCGTGCACCAGAATGCCCGCCTCGGTGAAGGCCCGCGTCACGCGCGCCACCTGGTCCACGGAAACGCCCTTTTTCATCAGGCTGAGCAGCCGGTCGGACGCGACCTCCAGCCCGCCCGATATGGCGATGCAGCCGCTGTCGGCCAGCAGGTTGCACAGCTCGGGGTTGAAGGTTTTCTCAAAGCGAATGTTGCCCCACCACGAGATGCCAGCATTGCGCGCGATCAGCTCGGTGGCCAGCGCCTTCAGGGCCTTGGGCGGCGCAGCTTCGTCGACAAAATGAAACCCGGTCTGCCCGGTCTCGCGCACGATGGTGTCGATGCGGTCGGCCAGCACGGTGGCCGATGCGCCCTCGTAGCGGCCGATGTAGTCCAGGCTCACGTCGCAAAAAGTGCACTTCTTCCAGTAGCAGCCGTGCGCCACCGTGAGCTTGTTCCAGCGCCCGTCGCTCCACAGCCGGTGCATGGGGTTGAGCATGTCGAGCAGCGAGAGATAGCGGTCAAGCGGCAAGCCATCCCAGGTGGGCGTGCCCACTTCGGCAAAGGCGATGTCGGCTTCCATCATGTTCACGTACTGCACGGCGCCAGGCTTTTCGCCATCTGCATCGCGCACAAAGGTGCGCACCAGCCGCTGGCGGCCGCGCTGGCCCTGCAGGTGCTCCAGCAGCGCCAGCAAAGGGCGCTCGCCCGCGTCCAGCGTCACGTAATCAAAGTAGTCAAACACGCGCGGCTCGGTCAGCTCGCGCAGCTCGGTGTTGACAAAACCACCGCCCAGCACCGTCACGATGTGCGGGTGCTGCGCCTTGATGGTCTGCGCAATGCGAAAGGCCGCATAGGCCGACCCAGGAAACGGCACCGACAGCAGCACCACTGTGGGCGCATGGCGCTCGATGGCAGCCAGGGTCAAATCGCGCAGCGTTTCATCCACCAGGTTGGGCGCCGCCGCCAGCGCGTGGGCCAGCGGCTCAAAGGTGGGCTGGCTGCCCGCCAGCGACTCGGCGTAGCGCACAAACTCAAAGCGCGGGTCCACCGCATCGCGCAGCACATCGGCCAGGTCGTTCAGGTACAGCGTGGCCAGGTGCTTGGCCCGGTCGTGCAGGCCCAGGGCGCCAAACGCCCAGCCCAGCGGGTCGCCGCCCTCGTCGTCCACATACACATCCAGCGACTCAAAGCGCGGCCCCTCGGGCAAGAAATTGCGGCCCACGATGCGGTGGGCCAGCGTGGAGTCGCGCCCCTGCAAAAAGGCAATGGCGGGCGCGATGGTGGCCAGGTAGCGATCGCGCTGCGCCGCAAAGCTTTGCACCGCAGGGCTGTGCTTTTGGGGCGGTATCGCCTCGACCTGGGCAGCCACCGCGCGCAGGCCTTGCGGCGACAGCAGTTGCAGCACCAGCGCCAGCGCCAGGTCTTCCTGCACTGCAGCCACCCCGCGCGAGCGCAGAAACCCCGTGAGGTACGCGGTGGACGGGTAAGGGGTGTTGAGCTGCGTCATCGGCGGGATGACGGACAGGACGCGAAGTGGAGGCTGGGCGGACATGAAGAATTGAACCGGGTGACCGCCAGTGCAGGACGGGTGCTGGGGCGGGTGCTGATTATCGGCGCCTGCACCCAATGCCGCATCCCGGCCCCGCAATCGCCTTATGCTTGCGGCCATGAATGCCCACGAGCCAAGCCTTCCAAAATCCGCCCCCGAGACACCTTCCAACCCGGGCGCTGTGCCGGCGAACGCGCCCATAGACGCACCCATCGATGCGCCAGCAGACGCCCGCCCCAAGCAGGCGCACAACCCGCTGCACGGTGTGACGCTGGAGGCCATGGTGGTGGGGCTGGCCGACTATTTCGGCTGGCGGGAGCTGGGCGAGCGCATTCCGGTGCGCTGCTTTCAAAGCGACCCCAGCGTGTCGTCAAGCCTGAAGTTTTTACGCAAGACGCCGTGGGCGCGTGAAAAGGTCGAGAGCCTTTATCTTTTCATGCTGCGCGACCAGCGGCGCAACGCGCGGGACGGGGGCTAGCCACTCACCGCAACACACGGCCAGGGCCAGCGCCAGGCGATGGCTTCAAACCCGCGCAAGGGCCTGCGCCACATCGGCCAGCAGATCGTCGCCGTCTTCGATACCCACGCTCATGCGCACCAGGGCATCAGACACGCCGTTGTCCAGGCGCACCGGCTCGGGCACGCTGTGGTGGGTGGTGGATGCGGGATGGCATGCCAGCGAATCCACATCGCCCACCGAAACCGCCTGCGTCACGATGCGCAGGCCGTCCAGAAACTGCCGCGCTGCGGCGCGCCCTCCCCGCAGGTCCAGCGACAGGATGGCGCCAAAGCGCCGCATCTGCTGCGCGGCCACACCGTGGCCCGGATGCGTGGCCAAGCCGGGGTAGTACACACGGGCCACTGCAGGCTGGGCCTGCAGCCACCGGGCCAGTGCCTCGGCATTGGTACAGGCGGCTTCCACACGCAATGGCAGCGTCTTGAGCCCGCGCAGCAGCATGACGGCTTCGTGCGGACTCAGGCACCCGCCCAACTGCCCCATGCCAGCCGCCCTGATGGGCCCCAGCAGTTCGGCGCGGCCCACGGCGACGCCCCCCGTGGCGTCGCCGTGCCCGCTGATGAACTTGGTGGCCGAGTGCACAACCACATCCATCCCCAGCGCCAGCGGGCGCGTGAGGTAGGGCGTAGAAAACGTGTTGTCGGCCATGCTGATGGCCCCTGCCTGGCGCGCAATCTGCGCCACCTGCGCCAGATCCATCACCTCCAGGGTGGGGTTGCTGGGCGTTTCAACATAAACGATGCGGGTGCCAGCATCCAGCCCCGCCCGCAAGGCGTCCACCGTGCGAAAGTGCCGCACCGTGACACCCAGCCGCGGCAGCAAAGAACGCATCACCCCGTCGGTGCCGCCATACAGGGTGCCCACGCAGGCGACCACATCGCCCGCCTTGAGCAAGCCCAGCAAGCTGGCGCTGATGGCCGCCATGCCGCTGGCAAACCCCACCGCGGTCTCGCCGCCCTCCAGTGCTGCCATCTTGCGCTCGAAGGCTGCCACCGTGGGGTTGGCAAACCGGCTGTAAACATAGCCTGGTGCTTCGCCATTGAAGCGCCGCTCGCCCGCCTCGAAATCGTCGTAGGCAAACGCCGACGTGGCCACGATGGGGGGCGCTATGGCGCCGGTGCTGGTGTCGGGCGACTGCCCGGCATGAACGGCCAGGGTGCGAAATCCCCAAGGTTTGCATGGCGCTTCATGGGGTGGGATGTGGGTGCTCATCAGGAAAAACTCCGTCGGTGAAGGCGACAGTGTGCCCTGCGCGCCAACCCCACCATGCAGCGCACACGCACAGCCGTGGGGGCAGCGCGTGCCGACCGGCTGGCGCCCCTCGCCCGGCTTGCCGGCGCACACCCGCCCAGGCTAGTCGCCCGCGGCCACCAGGAAGTCGCGGCTGATGCCGCCACCCAGATCGTTCACGCGGTCGAGAAACTGCGTCAGGTAAGCGTGCAGGCCCGTGGCCAGGATTTCGTCGATACGGCCATATTGCAGATCGGCCAGCAGCCGCCCGGCGCAGCGCTGTGTCTCAGCGGACTGCTCGTTGGCCACCACAGCCAGGTTGTCCACCACCTCGCGCAGGCTGGCGTGCAGCGATCGGGGCATGTCGCGGCGCAGGATCAGCAGGTCGGCCACCCGCCCCGGGGTGATGACGTCGCGGTAGACCTTGCGGTACACCTCGAACGCCGAAACACTGCGCAAGATGGCGCTCCAGTGGTAGAAGTCGTTCTCCTGGTTGCGCTCGCTGGCACGGCCAAAAAAGTCGTTGTTGACGGCGTGAAACTTCACATCCAGCAGGCGCGCCGTGTTGTCGCTGCGTTCCAGAAACGTGCCCAGCCGCAGGAAATGAAAGGCCTCGTCCTGCAGCATGGTGCCCAGCGTGACACCGCGCGACAGGTGCGAGCGGTATTTGACCCACTCAAAAAATTGGGCCGGATCGCGCTCGAAGATGCCACCTTGGAGTTGCCGGGTCAGTTCCAGCCAGGTCTGGTTCTGCGTTTCCCACACTTCGGTGGTCAGCGCACCGCGCACCGCCCGCGCGTTCTCCCGCGCGGCCCGCAGGCACGACAAGATGGACGACGGATTGTCGCCATCGCGCACCATGAATTCGAGCACCTTGGCAGGGGCGACCTCACCGTGCTTTTCGGTATAGGCCGGAATCAGCTCGCTGATCGACAGCAGCCCCAGCCAGCCTTCCTGGGCCATGGCGGCAGACTGCGGCAGCAGCGAGGTCTCGTAGCTCACATTGAGCATGCGTGCGGTGTTCTCTGCCCGCTCGGTGTAGCGTGACATCCAGAACAGATGATCGGCAGTGCGGCTCAGCATGTTTCCTCCCCGGGCAGAGAACCCCGAACGCGCTGCGCGCGCACGCTGTGTTGTGGTGAAAGTCTGCCTTCAGCAGCCTTTTCTGCCCGCTCGGTGTAGCGTGACATCCAGAACAGATGATCGGCAGTGCGGCTCAGCATGTTTTGCCCCCTTCTTGTCCCAATACCCAGGTGTCCTTGGTGCCGCCGCCTTGCGACGAGTTGACGACCAGCGAGCCGTCTTGCAAGGCCACGCGTGTAAGGCCACCCGCCACCATCTGCACCTCCCGGCCGCTCAGCACAAAGGGGCGCAGGTCGATGTGGCGCGGAGCGATTCCGCTTTCCACATAGGTCGGGCAGGTGGACAGGCTGAGCGTGGGCTGGGCGATGTAGCCGGCCGGATTGGCCAGCAGGGCGCGGCGGAAGTCTTCGATTTCTGATTGCGTGGCGGCCGGGCCGATGAGCATGCCGTAGCCGCCGGCGCCGTGCACCTCTTTCACCACCAGTTCAGACAGGTGCGCCAGCACATACTGCAGATCGTCGGGCTTGCGGCACATCCAGGTGGGCACGTTTTTCAGGATTGGCTCTTCACCCAGGTAAAAGCGGATCATCTCGGGCACATAGGGGTACACCGATTTGTCATCGGCCACGCCGGTTCCCACAGCGTTGCAGATGCCCACGTTGCCCGCGCGATAGGCCTCCATGAGGCCCGCGCAACCCAGCGTGGACGTGCGGCGAAACACCTGCGGATCGAGAAAATCATCGTCCACCCGCCGATAGATCACATCCACCCGCTGCAAGCCTCGCGTGGTCCGCATGTAAACAAACCGGTCCTTGACCACCAGGTCCTGCCCTTCCACCAGCTCCACGCCCATCTGCTGCGCAAGAAAGGCGTGCTCAAAATAGGCGCTGTTGTGCATGCCGGGCGTCAGCACCACCACCACCGGCTCTGCCACGGTGGCCGGGGCGCTGGCCCGCAGGGTTTCCAGCAGCATGTCGGGGTAATGCGCCACGGGGGCCACCGCATGCGCGCTGAAAAGCTCAGGAAAAAGCCGCATCATCATCTTGCGGTTTTCCAGCATGTAGGAAACCCCCGAAGGCACACGCAGGTTGTCTTCCAGCACGTAATACACGCCGTTGCCCTGCGCGTCGGCGGCCCGCACGATGTCGATGCCGGCGATGTGTGCATAGACGTCCCGGGGCACCTGCACGCCAGCCATCTCGGGGCGGTATTGGGCGTTGTTCAGCACCAAGTCGGTGGGAACAACGCCCGCACGCAGGATGTCTTGCCCGTGGTAGACGTCATGGATGAAGCGGTTAAGCGCGGTCACCCGCTGTACCAGGCCGCGCTGCATCTGCGCCCATTCGTGGCCGGGGATGATGCGGGGGATCAGATCAAACGGGATCAGCCGCTCGCTGCCGGCGCCGCCTTCGTCCTTGGCGCCATACACCGCAAACGTGATGCCCACGCGCCGAAAGATCATCTCGGCCTCGGCCCGGCGGGCCTGCATCACATCCACGGGCTGGCGCGCGAGCCACTGCCCATAGCGCTTGTAGTGCTCGCGCACATCGCTGCCATCAAAGGGCAGCATGGCGTACATCTCGTCGAATTTTTGCATCAGCGGGCCTCCTGCAATCAGGATAGCAAGTTGCGCGCCCACCGCCAGTGTTGCCCCACAAAAAACAGCGCCCGCACGAACTATGGCGCCATGGTGTGCTGCCAGTAACGCCGCCCGGCATCCCGCTCACACCGCACCTGACGGGGCTGCACCGAGCGCCAGGTGGCGGCGCCACAGCGTGCGGACTCCACCACCTGGATGTCTCGCTCTTGGTAACGCCCCAGCACCTCGGGCGCCGGGTGCCCAAAGCGGTTGCGGTAACCGGCCTGCACCAAAGCGGTACGCGGCTGCACCGCATCCAGAAACGGCGCGCTCGATGAGGTCTTGCTGCCGTGGTGTGGCACCAGCAGCACATCGGCGGCCAGCGGTGCGGCACGGGCCACCAGGGCCTGCTCCTGGGCCTGCTCGATGTCGCCCACCAGCAAGGCCACTGCGGGTGCAGGCCCCAGGGTGGCGATGCGCAGCACGCAGCTGGCGGCATTGGTGCGCACGGCGGGCGCGCTGGCCTTGCCAGCCGCAACGGGCGTGCCCTGGCCCGCCGCCGGGTACAGCACCTCGAAGGCGACGCCATCCCAATCCCAACGCTGCCCCGCCACACAGGGCGTGGCCGGGCGCAGGGCCTGCAATTCATGCTCGGCTTCGATCGAGCCGGTCAAGGCCGCCTGGGGTTGTTGCGCCAGCACGGCGGCCGCGCCGCCGGTGTGGTCAGAATCCCGGTGGCTCAGCATGAGCAGATCCAGCCGCTCCCCCAACGCGCGCAGCAGGGGCACCAACACGCGGTGGCCCGCGTCGCTTTCGCGGCTGAAGCGCGGGCCGGCGTCGTACAACAGTGCATGCGTGGCGGTGCGCACCAGCACGGCATTGCCCTGGCCAATGTCGGCAGCAAGCAGTTCAAATTGCCCCGGCGCAGGCCGCACTGGCTGCCACCACAGCGCGGGCAGCAGCAAGGGCAGCGCCAGCGCGCGCACCGCCCACGGCACACGCATGGCCAGCAGGGCACCCCCCACCACCGCCGCCACACCCGCCCACAACGGCGCCATCGGAACAAACGCCACGGCCTGGGGCCAGGCCGCAAGCCACTGCAAGAACGCGGCAAGGGGTTGCAGGGCCATAGCAGCCAGGCTCCACAACGGTGCCCACAGCACCCCGGCCAGTGCCAGCGGAGTCACCACCAGCGTCACCCACGGTATAGCCAACAGATTGGCCACAAAACCCACCAGAGACACCTGGCCAAACAGCAGCAAGGTCAGTGGGGTGAGCGCCAGTGTCACCACCCACTGCTCCCGTATAAGTGCATAAAAACGGGCTATAACGCTTATTCCATAAGCGCTAGCAGCTATATTATTGCTAGCAAATAACACTGCCACAGCCACAAAACTCAACCAGAATCCCGCCTGCCACAGCGCCCACGGGTCCACCACAACCACCACGGCGCAGGCCAGCAGCCATACCTGTGGCCAAGGCCAGCGGCGCCCACTCAGTTGCAGCGCGGCAATGGTCGCCAGCATCAGCACGGTGCGCTGCGCGGGCACGCCCCAGCCACTGAAGAGCGCATAGGCACCCGCCAGCAAAACACCTGCCACCAGGGCCGCAGAGGGGGCCGGGACGGCCAGGCACAAACGCGGCGAACGGCACCACAGCCGCCGCACCACCAGCGCCGCCAGCCAGGCAAACAGGGTGATATGCAGACCCGAGATGCTCATCAGATGCGCCACGCCGGTGGCGCGAAACACATCCCAGTCGGCGCGGTCAATCGCACGCTGGTCACCCGTCACCAGGGCGGCCACCACGCCAGCGACCCGCACCTGCCCCGCATCCCCTGCTGCAGCACTGCCGGCAAGGCGGGACACGATGGCATCGCGCACCGCTTGGCGCGCACGCTCGACGGGGTGCCGCCAGGTGCTGCCGAGCCGCACCGGCGGCAAGTCGTTGGAACCGGTGCGCACATAGCCCGTGGCCTGCACGCCCTGCTCCCACATCCAGAGCTCGTAGTCGAAACCGTGGGGGTTGCGTGCCCCATGGGGGGCCTTCAGGCGCACCGTCATTTCCCAGCGCTCGCCCGCCCGCAGCGATGGGGGCTGCCGCAATGCATCGGCAGGCTGGGCCATCTCCAGCGCCGCATCGCCATACCACGACACATCCACCAGCGGGGGCAATGTCACCGCAGCGCCTTGCCAAAACGCAGCCTCAACTTCCAGGCGCAAGCGCACGCCCATTTCGTTCACCTGCGGCATGGCAGCGACCACGCCGGTCACCCGCAGGTCACGCCCTTCCAGCCCCGGGGCCAGCGCATGGGAGGCATAGGCACCGGCACGCAGCCCGCACACGGCAAACAAGGCCAGCGCCCCCGCGCAGGCCGCAAAGCCCATGGCCCGCGCACTGCGCCAGCGCCGCTCAGCAGCCAAGGGTGTATGACCCCACCATGCGCGGCGCAGGCTGCTGACCAGCCAGGCCACACCAGCCAAGGCCAGCAGCACGCCATAAACAGGCCCGGGCCAAAGCTGGGGCTGCTGCAACTGCACCGCGGCACCCACCAGGGCCCCCAGCAAGCACGCCGGCAAGCGCCATGCGCCCCCTACGGAACTCTCCTCGTGCGGTTTCGGCGCAGCAGGGCGGAATACGCTGGAGGAAATGGGCGGCATGGGCACATGCTAAACGCAACCCACAGCGCAAAAATGGGCACTTCTCGCACACGCATGTGTAACACTGGCGCCCTCTGCACCGGCATCAGGGCAATGCGCCTGCGCTTGCGCCCCGACCGGTCATGTCTGCCACCCATCCGAGGAAAACCATGAGCGTTTACGACAAGCTGAAAGAACTCCAGATCACCCTGCCCCCGGTTTCCGTGCCGGCGGCTGCCTATGTGCCTTATGTGCAGACCGGCAAGCTGGTGTTTCTGAGCGGCCACATCGCGCGCAAGGACGGCAAGCCTTGGGCCGCCCAGTTTGGCCGCGACATCACCACCGAAGAAGGCAAGGCCGCTGCCCGCGCCGTGGCCATCGACCTGATGGGCACACTGCAAGCCGCCTGCGGGGGCGACCTGAACCGGGTGCAACGCATCGTCAAGGTGATGAGCCTGGTCAACTCCACCGGCGACTTCACCGAGCAGCACCTGGTGACCAACGGCGCCAGCGAGTTGCTGGGCCAGGTATTTGGTGAAAAAGGAGTGCACGCGCGCAGCGCTTTTGGCGTGGCACAGATTCCCATGGGTGCGTGCGTTGAGATCGAATTGATCGCTGAACTCAACTGAAAACTGAGCGCTCAGCGCTCAGCGCCCTTCGGGGTCAGCGACTCAAAAAGTTTCCCAATCGTCGTCCCCACCCTTTGCCACGGCAGTGGCTCGGGGCGCCGGTGCAGCGGGCTTGCGCGGCTCCTCGGCAGAAGGGGCCGGAGCACTGGGCGCGCTGCCCGCACCCGCCAGCCGCTTGGCGGCAGGTTTGCTTGCCACGGCAGGGCGTTGCACCCTGGCAGCGGCTGCAGCCATGCCGGGGGCCGGGGCTGCCACGGCGCGGGCCACCGGGGCCTGTACGCCATAGGCGGCTGCGTTGACCTTGAACACCGACACCATCTGCGCCAGTTGCTCAGCCTGTTCACGCAGGCTTTGTGCTGCGGCTGCGCTTTCCTCGACGAGTGCCGCGTTTTGCTGCGTCATCTGGTCAAGATTGCCCACCGCTTGGTTGACCTGGGAAACGCCTGCACCCTGCTCGGTGGATGCGGCCGTGATTTCGCCAATCATGTCGGTCACGCGCTGAACCGATTGCACGATGTCGGCCATGGTGGAGCCGGCATCCGCCACCAGCCGAGAGCCGGTGTCCACCTTTTCCACCGATGCATTGATCAATTGCTTGATCTCCTTGGCGGCCTCCGCACTGCGCTGGGCCAGGCTGCGCACTTCGCTGGCCACCACCGCAAAACCTCGTCCCTGCTCACCAGCACGGGCTGCCTCGACGGCCGCGTTCAGCGCCAGGATGTTGGTCTGAAATGCAATGCCATCAATGACACCAATGATGTCGGAGATCTTTTTGCTGCTTTGATTGATCTCGTCCATGGTGGCAACCACCTGCGTTACCACCTCACCGCCGCGTCGTGCCACGCCAGTGGCACTGACCGCCAGGCTGCTGGCCTGCTGGGCACTGCCAGCGCTTTGCTGGATGGTGCTGGTGAACTGCTCCATGGCGGCTGCGGTTTGCTGCAGGTTGCTCGATGTCTGCTCGGTGCGCGCGGAAAGATCGTGGTTGCCGGTGGCAATTTCGGCACTGGCGATGGCAATGCTGTCGGTGCTCTGGCGCACCTGGTGCACCACGCGGCCCAGGGCATCGCTCATCGCGTATTGCGATCGCAGCAGATCACCAAACTCGTCGCCACGCGTGACGGTGGCCTGCATGCTCAGGTCGCCCGCTGCAATGCGGGCAGCGAGGTCGTTGGCCTGGGCCAGGGGCTGCTCAATGCTGCGAATGAGGAAATAGGCCCCGCCAATGATCGCCAGCAGCAAGGCGCCCACCGCCACCGCCGCCATTTTCACGGTCAACATGCGTGAAGCCGTCATCTCCGCCAGGGTCGTCTGCGCAGTCTGCTGCTGCATCTGCAGAAAGTCGCCCAACGTCTGCAGATAAGCAGACACCGCAGGGTTGTAGGACTGCTTGACCAGGGCCACGGCCTGCTCTGCCTGGCCATCGGCCTTGAGCTGCCTGGCTTGCGCCCGCAGCTCGGTCATGGTTTTGCGCGCAGCGGCAATTTTGGCCATCTGCGCCCTGTCCTGCTCGGACAAGGCCATGCCTTCCATGGATTTCTGCACTTCGCTGATTTGCGCCGAAGTGGCTGCGATGACGTCCTTGAACTCCAGCTCTACCGCCGGATCGCTGCTGACGATGAGCGCCTGCGTGCGCGCCGCATTGGTCTCGGTCAGGCCAGCCCAGCGGATGGCGGAAGAGACCCGGGCCTCCATCTCTTTGGTCACCGCGTCGGCCTGCGCCTGCACCTTGGCCGACCGGTACCCCGAAAAACCCATTACAGCGATCAGCATGACCACGATAAGGACGACCGCCAGCCACAGCTTGTGGGCAATGCGAAGTTGATTCAGCGTGATTTGTCTCCTGCAGTCCGATAATTCGTAACTGATAGTGCGTGATTTTTCATTTACCTACAAATCCAGGGCATTCCCCCGGGCGTCGCACCTCACCAGGATTTCCGACAGGCGACAAATGCGCCTGCCGACACGGCGGCTATTCGACGCGCGTCACGGATGCCGGTTTGAACCCCAGATCTGCCGCCTTGCCCCTGCGTCCACGGGCTGCGCGGGCGTTGTTGAGCGAGCGGATTTCGAGCGTTTCTTCCCGCAGCTTGCCGCCCCGGCCTACGCCCTCGATGCGGATGCTGCGCGTGTAGGCAACGGCACCCGCCAGCTGATCTTTGGGCTCCAGGTCGATCAGCATCAGGCCACGGCCACCGTTGGCCATGGTCTTGAGTTCGCTGATCTCGAACGTCAGGATGCGCCCCCCCGCCGAGGCACAGGCCACATGCGTGGCGGCAGGTAGCGGCTGACCGCCGGTGCTGCCCGCCGCGTGCGAAGGCGGGCAAACCGTTTCGCCATCACCCAGTGTCAGGAAGGATTTACCCCCCCTCTGGCGCGAGACCAGGTTTTCCACGCTGGCCAAGAATCCATAGCCACCTGAGTTTGACAGCAGCAACACGGCGCTTGCCGGGCCGGCAAAGTAGTGCAGCAGCTGCGTGCCCGATTCCAGCTCGATCAGGGTGGTGACAGGCTGTCCGTCGCCACGCCCACCGGGCAACAGGGCCACCGGCACCGAATACACGCGGCCATTGCTGCCAAACGCGATGAGCTGGTCCACGGTGCGGCATTCAAACGTGGCATACAGCCCGTCGCCCGCCTTGAAGGCAAAACTGGCCGCCTCGTGGCCATGGCCATTGCGCGCACGCACCCAGCCTTTTTGTGAAACGACCACCGTGACGGGCTCGTCCACCACCTTGACCTCGGCCACGGCTTTTTTCTCGGCCTGGATCAGGGTGCGGCGTGGGTCGGCAAAGGTCTTGGCATCGGCTTCGATCTCCTTGACCATGGTGCGGCGCAGCGAGCCGGGGTTGTTCAGGATGTCTTCGAGCTTGCCCTGGCTTTCGCGCAGCTCTTTCAGCTCCTGCTCGATCTTGATGGCTTCCAGCCGCGCCAGCTGGCGCAGGCGGATTTCGAGGATGTCTTCGGCCTGGCGGTCGCTCAGGGCAAAGCGCGCAATCAGTGCGGCCTTGGGATCGTCCGCCTGTCGGATGATGGCAATCACCTCGTCGATGTTGAGCAGCACGGTCTGCCGCCCTTCGAGGATGTGAATGCGGTCCAGCACCTTGGTCAGCCGGTGCTGCGTGCGGCGGGTGATGGTGCCCTGGCGGAAGGCGATCCACTCTTCCAGCATCAGCCGCATGGACTTCTGCACGGGCTTGCCATCCAGCCCCACCATGGTGAGGTTGATGGGTGCCGAGGTTTCGAGGCTGGTGTGGGCCAAAAGCGCCGTGATCAGCTCTTGCTGTGGGGTCTTGCCGGTCTTGGGCTCGAACACCAGGCGCACAGGCGCGTCCTTGCTGGACTCGTCGCGCACCACGTCCAGCACGGCCAGGATGCTGGCCTTGAGCTGTGTCTGGTCCTGGCTCAGCGCCTTTTTGCCGGCCTTGACCTTGGGGTTGGTGATTTCTTCGATTTCTTCGAGCACGCGCTGCGTGCTCACGCCGGGCGGGAGCTCGTTGACCACAAGCTGCCACTGGCCACGGGCCAGTTCTTCGATCTTCCAGCGCGCACGCACCTTCAGGCTGCCACGGCCCGTGCGGTACGCGTCGGCAATATCGCCCGCGCTGCTGATGATCTGGCCGCCACCGGGGTAGTCCGGGCCGGGCACCAACGCCAGCAGGTCTTCGGCGCTGAGCGAGGGCGTCTTGATGAGCGCAATGCAGGCGTCGGCAATCTCGCGCAGGTTGTGGCTGGGTATCTCGGTGGCCAGGCCTACGGCAATGCCGCTGGCGCCGTTGAGCAGCGCAAACGGCAGGCGTGCGGGCAGCTGGCGGGGTTCCTCCGTGCTGCCGTCGTAGTTGGGCATGAAATCGACCGTGCCTTCATCGATCTCGTCGAGCAGCAGGCTGGTGATGCGCGACAGGCGCGCCTCGGTATAGCGCATGGCCGCAGCGCCATCGCCGTCACGGCTGCCGAAGTTGCCCTGGCCGTCAATCAGCGGGTACCGCTGGGCAAAGTCCTGCGCCATGCGCACCAGCGCGTCGTAGGCCGACTGGTCGCCGTGCGGGTGAAAACGGCCCAGCACATCGCCCACCACGCGGGCACTCTTGACGGGCTTGGCCGCCGTGCTGCGCGTGGGGCCGCTGTAGCCCAGGCTCATGCGGTCCATCGAATACAAAATGCGCCGCTGCACGGGCTTGAGGCCATCGCACACGTCGGGCAATGCACGGCCCTTGACGACCGACAAAGCATATTCAAGATAGGCGCGCTGGGCATAACCGGCCAGATCCAGGGAGTCGCCCCCGTCGCCGGCGGTAGTGAAATCGAGAGTGGGTTGGTCGCTCATTCGTTCGGGTTCGGTTCAGTCACGTTCTGTGGCGGGGCCACACGCGTGGCGGGCAGATTGCCCCGGTTCAAGGCGCCGCCCGATAGCTCCATGCGCACACGGCCGGGGCCCGCACGCTGCGCCAGCACAGGCGCTGGCGGCTTGAGCTGGGCATACAGGCCGAGCACGGTGCGCACATAGTTCTGGGTTTCCTTGTAGGCCGGGATCCGGTTACCCGCCCTTTGCACCGCGCCCTCGCCTGCGTTGTAGGCAGCCAGGGCCAGGTCCAGACGGCCGGGAAACAGATCGAGCAGATAGCGCAGGTAGCGGGTGCCGGCAGACACATTCAAGGCCGGGTCCAACAGCTTCTGCGCCACCGTCCGGCGGGTGTCCGCCGCCACGCCAAACCGCCCTGCCGTCGCAGGCATGACCTGCATCAGGCCGATAGCTCCTTTGGGTGACACGGCACCAGCGTCAAATCCCGATTCGGCGGCAATCAGGGCCTGCAGCAACTCGTAGTCCACCCCCTGGCGGCTGGCCGAGGCCCGCAAATGGTGCTTGACGCGCTTGTAATCGGGCGAAATGTCAAAAAATGCCAGCAAGCGCGCCGCGGGAGGTTGCGCCTGCCCAGGGCGCTGATCGCTTGCAGGCGCATCGCGCGAGGAGTCGAATTGCGTTCCGCGGAAAAACAGCTCGTAGCGCGCATCCACCTGCTCTGCGGCAAAGTGGGTCACACCACGCGGGTCCACAAAGGCCCACAGGTCGGCATGCGCTGACTGCTGCGCTATCAATAGCAGCAAAGGCACAGCCAGAAAGCGCAAGAGGCCTAAAAGGCGATGAATGGTGAGCATGTGAAACACCGGCAAGGGGCGGTCAGGCATCTGAGGTCAGATGTCCACTTCCACCGCGTCGCCATGCAGCTCCATCAACTCGCGCCGGGATGCCGCCTCGCCCTTGCCCATGAGCTTGGTGATGAGCACCTCGGTGGCGGCAAAGTCGGTGCCGCCCAACTGCACGGGCAACAGGCGCCGGGTGTCGGGGTTGAGCGTGGTCTCCCACAGCTGCTCGGCGTTCATCTCGCCCAGGCCCTTGAAGCGGCTGATCTGGCATTTTTCGCGCGGCACGCCGTCTTTCGCGCACTTGTCGAGGATGGCGGTGAGCTCGCCCTCATCCAGCGCATACATCTTGGCCGCAGGCTTCTTGCCGCGCGCGGGCACGTCCACCCGGAACAGCGGCGGGCGCGCCACATAGATGTGGCCGGTCTCGATGAGCTTGGGGAAGTGGCGAAAAAACAGCGTGAGCAGCAGCACCTGGATGTGGGAGCCGTCCACGTCCGCATCACTCAGGATGCAGACCTTGCCATAGCGCAGGCCCGACAGGTCGGGTGAGTCGTTGGGGCCGTGCGGGTCCACCCCCATGGCCACCGAAATGTCGTGGATTTCGTTGTTGGCAAACAGCCGGTCGCGGTCTACCTCCCAGGTGTTGAGCACCTTGCCGCGCAGGGGCAGCACTGCCTGGTTCTCCTTGTCACGGCCCATCTTGGCGCTGCCACCGGCCGAATCGCCCTCGACAAGGAACACTTCGTTGTAGGCGATGTCGCGGCTTTCGCAATCGGTGAGCTTGCCGGGCAGCACAGCCACGCCCGAGCCCTTGCGCTTTTCGACCTTCTGGCCGGCCTTCTGGCGCGTCTGTGCGGCCCTGATGGCCAGTTCGGCCAGCTTCTTGCCGTAGTCCACATGCTGGTTGAGCCAGAGCTCGAGCGCCGGGCGCACGAAGCCGCTGACCAGCCGCACCGCGTCGCGCGAGTTCAGGCGTTCCTTGATCTGGCCCTGGAACTGCGGGTCGAGCACCTTGGCTGAGAGCACATAGCTGGCGCGCGCAAACACGTCTTCGGGCATCAGCTTCACGCCCTTGGGCAGAAGCGAATGCAGCTCGATGAAGCTCTTGACGGCGTTGAACAGGCCATCGCGCAGGCCGCTTTCGTGCGTGCCGCCCGCGCTGGTGGGGATCAGGTTGACATAGCTTTCGCGCACGGGCTGCCCGTCTTCGGTGAAGGCCACACACCACGAGGCGCCCTCGCCTTCGGCAAAGCTGTCGTTGCTGCTGTCGGCAAAGCCCTCGCCTTCAAACAGCGGTATCACCGGGTCGCCGTTGAGCGTTTGCTGCAGGTAGTCGCGCAAGCCGCCCTTGTATTGCCAGGTCTGGGTGTCGCGTGTTTTTTCGTTGATCAGCGAGACCGACACGCCCGGCATCAGCACCGCCTTGCTGCGCAGCAGGTGGGTGAGGTCGCCCAGCGGCAAGGCGCTCGATTCGAAGTATTTGGCGTCGGGCCAAACGCGCACCGTGGTGCCCTGCTTGCGCTCACCGGCCTCCAGGGGGCGCGCCACCAGGGGCTCGATCACATCGCCCGCCGAGAACACCAACCGGGCCGATTGCCCCTCGCGGTAGCTGGTGGCTTCCAGCCGGGTGGCCAGCGCGTTGGTCACGCTCACGCCCACACCGTGCAGGCCGCCCGAGAAGCTGTAGGCCCCGCCCTTGCCCTTGTCGAACTTGCCGCCCGCGTGCAGACGGGTGAACACCAGTTCGATCACCGGGGCCTTTTCCTCGGGGTGCAGGCCGAAGGGAATGCCGCGCCCGTCGTCTTCGATACTGACCGAGCCGTCGGCATGGAGCGTGACCTTTATTTTCTTGCCGTAGCCCGCCAGTGCCTCGTCGGCGGCGTTGTCCAGCACTTCCTGAATGACGTGCAGCGGGTTGTCGGTGCGGGTGTACATGCCCGGGCGCTGCTTGACGGGCTCCAGGCCCTTGAGCACACGGATGGAACCCTCGGAATATTCGCTGGCGGACACTGATGACGGTTTGGCAGACATGGGGCGGATTGTAGTGCCGCAGCGCTGTTGGGACTGGATAAATACCCAGCCTGCAGCACGATGGCGCGCCGCGCGTCGTGCAGGCGTCAGGCAAATGCACGCCGGATTGGCTACATTCCTTGCATGCACACGAATCCCCAAAAATTGTCCATGTTCCAGGTGCTGGCGTGCGGTGCCGCCATCGTGACCTTGTCCATGGGCATCCGCCACGGCTTCGGGCTGTGGTTGCAACCCATCACCCAGGAGATGGGCTGGACACGCCAGTCGTTTGCCCTGGCGATTGCCATCCAGAACCTCTCGTGGGGCGTGATCGGCATTTTTGTCGGCATGGTGGCCGACCGGTTTGGCGCGTTTCGCGTGCTGATAGGCGGCGCAGTGCTCTATGGCCTGGGGCTGGCTGGCATGGCGCTGTCACCTACGCCCACCCTGTTTGCACTCACGGCGGGTGTGCTGATTGGCGCGGCCCAGGCCGGAACCACCTATGCCGTGATCTACGGCGTGCTGGGCCGACAGATTGCGCCCGAACGACGCTCGTGGGCTATGGGTGTGGCGGCGGCGGCCGGCTCGTTTGGCCAGTTTCTGATGGTGCCGGTAGAGGGCTGGCTGATCAGCAGTTTGGGCTGGCAACAGGCGCTGCTGGCGCTGTCGCTGATGGTGCTGCTGATTGTTCCGCTGGCCTTCGGACTGCGCGAGCCCGGGTTCCACGCATCCACCCCCGCCCGGCGCGACCAGACCATTGTGCAGGCATTGGGTGAGGCGTTTCGCTACCCCAGCTTTCTGCTGCTGACGGCGGGGTATTTTGTGTGCGGGTTCCAGGTGGTGTTCATTGGCGTGCACATGCCCAGCTACCTGCGCGACCACGGGCTCTCGCCCCAGGTGGCCAGCTATGCGCTGGCACTGATCGGGCTGTTCAACGTGTTTGGCACCTACATTGCGGGCACGCTGGGTCAGCGCATGCCCAAGCGCAACATCCTTGCCTTCATCTACTTTGCGCGGGCCGTGGTGATTTCGATTTTTCTGCTGGTACCGCTTTCGCCGCTGTCGGTGTACGTGTTTTCTGCCGTCATGGGGGCGCTGTGGCTGTCCACCGTGCCCCCCACCAACGCCATGATTGCGCAGATCTTTGGCGTGCAGCACCTGTCGATGCTGGGCGGTTTTGTCTTCTTCAGCCACCAGGTGGGCAGCTTCATGGGGGTGTGGCTGGGCGGCTATCTGTATGACCGCACGGGCAGCTACGATGTGGTGTGGTACAGCGCGATCGGGCTCGGTATTTTTGCGGGGCTGGTGAATCTGCCCGTCAAGGAAGCCCCCATCCAGCGCGGCACGCCACAGCCCGCCTGAAAAACGACCAGTAACCCAACACCCTTGACGGCCCCATGCACATCCCCACACCGCGCCTCACATCCCGCTTTGCCCGGCTGCTGGGCTGGGTGGCCGCCTTGCTGATCTTGCTGGCGGTGTTTGCGATGTACACCGTGCCGGGGTTCATGGTCATGCTGGCAGACCAGATGTGGGCATGTTTTTGATATTTTTAAGCCTTTTTAGCCTCTAGAGCTTATACAGCAAGCGCTAGCAGCTACTATTTTTATAGCGATTATTCTCCTCAATGCACGGTACTGAAGCACCATCCGACTGGGTTCGCCGCTGGTCAACCCTGGCGCCGCCAGGCAGCACCGCGCTGGACGTGGCCTGTGGCGCGGGCAGGCACCTGCGCTGGATGCACCAGCACGGCCACCCCACCGTGGGCGTAGACCGCTCGGCCGATGCCGTGGCGGCGTGCGCGGCCTGGGGTGAAATTCACTGTGCCGACATTGAAGACGGCCCCTGGCCTTTCGCTGGCCGACAGTTTGGCGCGGTGATCGTCACCAACTACCTCTGGCGCCCGCTGCTGCCCCTTCTGGTGGACAGCGTGGCCCCTGGCGGTGTGCTGATTTATGAAACCTTTGCAAGCGGCAATGAAACCGTTGGACGCCCTGCGCGGGCCGATTTTTTGCTGCAACCCGGCGAGTTGCTTGCCGCCTGTGCGACCCTTCGCACCGTTGCGTACGAAGACGGCTTTGTGGACGCGCCCGCACGTTTCGTGCAGCGCATTGCGGCCGTGCGCGAAACCGCGCACCCACGCCAGCCCGTTCGATACCGTCTGGACCTTCCGGTCTAGTTAGAATGCCCTTTTACCGTTTTCACTTGCGGACATGACCTCTTCTTCCGTCCCCCTTACCGGCAGCATCGTCGCCCTCGTCACCCCCATGCACGAGGACGGTAGCGTGGACTACCCCGCCCTGCGCAAACTGATCGACTGGCACATTGCCGAAGGCACCGACTGCATCGGCGTGGTGGGCACAACGGGCGAATCGCCCACGGTCAACGTCGAAGAGCATTGCGAGATCATCCGCGTGTCCGTGGAGCAGGCCGCCAAGCGCGTGCCCATCATGGCCGGCTGTGGCGCCAACTCCACGGCAGAGGCGATCGAGCTGGCCAAGTTTGCCCGCGGCGTAGGGGCCGACAGCCAGCTGCAGGTCGTGCCCTACTACAACAAGCCCACGCAAGAGGGCCAGTACCAGCACTTCAAGGCAATTGCCGAGGCCACGGGCGACCTGCCCATGGTGCTCTACAACGTGCCTGGCCGCTCGGTGGCAGACATGCTGCACGACACCGTGCTGCGCCTGGCGCAGGTGCCCGGCATCATCGGTATCAAAGAGGCCACCGGCAACATCGAGCGCGCCCAGTGGCTGATCCGCGATTTGCCCAAGGACTTCGCCGTGTATTCGGGCGATGACCCCACCGCCGTGGCCCTGATGCTCTGCGGTGGTCACGGCAACATCAGCGTGACCGCCAACGTGGCACCCCGCCTGATGCACGAACTGTGTGTTGCGGCGCTTGCCGGAAATGTGCGGCGCGCCATGGACATCCAGTTCCAGCTGATGCCGGTGCACAAAAACCTGTTCATTGAAGCCAACCCGATTCCCGTCAAGTGGGCCATGGCCCGTATGGGTCTGTGCGCAGGCACCATGCGCCTGCCCATGACACCCCTGAGCCAGGGCCACGAAGCCACCGTGGAAGCAGCCCTGCGCGCCAGCGGCCTGCTTTAACCCGACCGCCCTGACACCCGAGACACTCTGAGGATTTCCGCGTGAATCACACTGCACGATTGGGCCTGCTGGGCCTTGCCATGGCGCTTTCCGCCTGCTCCGTTCTGGAAAACGACAAGATCGACTACAAAAGCGCCACCCAGGGGGCCACACTGGAGGTGCCCCCCGACCTGACGCAACTGTCCCGAGAAAACCGCTATGCGGTACCCGGCAGCGCGGTATCTGCCGCAGCCTACCAGGCTGGCCAGAACACCAAATCGTCTGCCACCTCCGGAGCAGCAGCCACGAAAATCGGCGATGTCCGCATCGAACGCAACGGCGCCCAGCGCTGGCTGGTGATCGACCGACCGGCCGACCAGTTGTGGGACCCGGTGCGGGAGTACTGGCTGGAGAACGGTTTCAACCTGGTTGTCGACCAGGCTGACCTGGGCATTCTGGAGACCGACTGGGCGGAAAATCGCGCCAAGCTGCCGCAGGACGTGATTCGCGCCACCCTCGGCAAGGTTTTTGATTCGCTGTATTCCACGGGCGAGCGCGACAAGTTCCGCACGCGCCTGGAGCGCAATGCCGCCGGCGGCACCGAGATTTACGTCACCCACCGCGGCATGGTGGAGGTTTACACCAGCACGTCCAAGGACAGCACCGTCTGGCAGCCCCGCGCCGCCGACCCCGAACTCGAAACCGAATTCCTGCGCCGTCTGATGGTCAAGCTCGGTGTGCCCCAAGAGCAATCCCAGGCCGTGGTGGCAGCGCCGGCCTTGAAGGCCGCGAGCGTGCGCATGACCTCGGTCAACAACGTCCCGGTCGTGCAGATGGACGAAGGTTTTGATCGCGCGTGGCGCCGTGTGGGCCTGGCCCTTGACCGCACGGGCTTCACCGTCGAAGACCGCAACCGCAATGACGGCCTGTATTTTGTGCGTTACGTGGCGCCCGGAACCGACAAGAAGGAGCCAGGCTTCTTCAGCAAGCTGCTGGGCGGATCTGCCGCCACTCCCCCGCTGAAGTACCGTGTGGTGGTGCGCAGCCAGGGGGAAGCCACCACGGTTTCCGTGCTGAATGAGGCCGGTGCGCCCGAATCGTCTGCCAACGCCGAACGTATCCTGCGCGTGCTGGCAGACGACCTGAAATAAGCACGCCTGCCGATGCTGCGCTTTCGCAGCTTGGGCAGCGGCAGCTCAGGCAACGCCACCGTGGTGGAAGCGGGCGACGGATTGCAGGTGCGCCGCCTGTTGGTGGACTGCGGCTTCGGCATCCGGCAACTTGCCACCCGGCTGGGTGCGGCAGGGTTGGGCATCGACCAGATCGATGCCATTTTCATCACGCATGAACACGCAGACCATGTCGGCTGTGCCCATACCGTGGCAATGCGGCACCGCATTCCCGTCTTTATGAGCCGCGGCACCCATGTGGCGATAGGTGCGCCAGATTTTGACGGGCTGCTGCAGATGGCCCACGACATGGTTCCCATCGATCTCGGCACGGTGTGCGCAGTGCCCTTTACCGTGCCGCACGATGCGCGGGAACCGCTGCAATTGCGCTGCACCGATGGCGCTTCTCACCTTGGCCTGCTTACCGACCTGGGCCACGCGAGCCCCCATGTGCTGCAGCAATTGCAGGGTTGCCACGCGCTGCTGCTGGAGGCCAACCACGACCCGGACATGCTCGCAGCATCCGGCTATCCCGCTTTTCTGAAGCGACGCATTGCGGGTGTGCATGGGCATCTGGCCAACCACGACGCTGCCGGCATCCTGGCGGCCGTTCGGCACACGGGTCTGAATCGCGTGGTCGCGGCACACCTCAGCGCGCAGAACAACCAGCCCCGGCTGGCGCAGCAAGCGCTGGCACACTCCATGGGTTGGCCCGCTGACGCTGTGGACATTGCCTCGGCCACCGCAGGTACGGACTGGATCAACGTGGTGTAGTCGCCGCAACTACGCAGCGCATCCCCTTGGCAAAAGACTCAGCGGCAAATTGCCGCGCAAGAGCTACCCAGCCTCTGCAGTCATCGCAACACAATGGGCAGCAACAAAAAAGCCCCGCACCTGTGAACAGGTCGGGGCCCTTGGTTTCAGAGGCTCCAGCAAGGCTGGCAGGCCCTGAAATCCGTGCCGGCTTTACTTCGCAGCGGAAGCAGCGCTGGTAGCAGCCGTTGCAGCAGCGTCCACAGCAGCCTTGGCATCGGTTGCAGCGGTTGCAGCAGCGTCAACGGCGGTCTGTGCGCCAGTTGCGGCAGTTGCAGCAGCATCGGCAGCAGCCTTGGCGGAGTCTGCAGCAGAAGCAGCGGCTTCGGCAGCAGGCGCAGCAGCGTCAGAAGCAGGCGCAGCGGCGGCAGGTGCCTCCACGGGAGCTGGCGCAGGAGCAGCAACAGGCTCTTCCTTCTTGCCACAAGCGGCGAGGGCAGCAGCAGCGATCAGGGTAGCCAGAACGAGCGATTTCTTCATTTCAATTTTCCTAGTTGGACAGACAAAAAACCGGAGTAGCCACCACGACCAGACTGTGCAGCCGTTGACGCGTTGGCCGAATGCATGGGCGTGCGTTTCTGCGCAATCGACAATTATATTGGGATTTCGTCAATCCCGAATAACGCTGAATTCCCACATGAAACGCAATTCATTTTTCATGCATTGAGCACTATCAACGTTACAACCCCAATGTGGTTGACGGGAATCCGGATGAACTTTTGCTTCGCAACCATTCATTGAGTGATTCCCGCAATAAAACGCGGCGTTCCGGCTCAAAGCCGGCAACCCCCACACAGCGTACGGGATCGAGGCGGTGCATCACCCAGGCTGGCGACCAAAAGGCACTGGGGAGGTCAAGCGGGTCTGCCGAAGGGCTGCGCCGACAGCTGATGATGTGATCCCATGTGCCGCGCCAGCGCACAAAACGCGGATGCCGCCGTATCACCTCGTCAAACGTGCAAGCCAGCATGGTGAACCGACGGCCACTGTGGGCCCACTGCTGCAACGACTCGATGACAGCAAGCTCTCCCAGCGGCCAGTCATAAAAGTTGGAATCACTCACAATAATCTCTGACCATCCGTCACGCGCCGCTGTGGCCAACCCATCACGCACAAGCTGCATGAACGCCTCGCGACCAGTGAACCGCCCAGAAGGCAAATCAGGCAATGAAGGGGCTGGGGTTACCGCATCGGTCATGGGGTTTCCTGTGGGTCTTTGCAGGCATGGGCCCAGCCAGCGTCGCACCAGGCAGACAGCAGTTCCAGGGCATCGTCAGTGGCACGCGCCAGATCACGGCTGTTCAAGCGGCGTTGATCCGCCAGGCGCCGCATCAACGTGGCGTCGCGGCCTGCCGCGCGATAGCTGTCGCCATTGATGAACACGTGGTGCGCGTCGTACATCATGCGGGTACGCCGGTCCAGTGCCAAACCCTCCAGCATCACACCTGCGTCATTCGGCTCAAACCATACGCTGGGCTTAGGCTCGGTCAGGTACTCACCCAGCGCGCGTTCGAGCACCAGGGGCTCGCTCAATGCGCGTTTCAATGCATCCCGGGCAAATTCGTGCAACCGCTCGGGAATGGCAGCGGGCTGCTCCACGGCATCCTGGCCCGCATCGCGGTACAAAACCGGGACAGCTTCCTCGTCCGCATCTTCTGCCACCCGCAGCAGAAGCTCATTGGCCAGTTCGGCACGTGCCGGAACCCGAAAACCGATCGAGTAGGTCATGCACTCCCCTTCGGCGATACCGTCGTGGGCATATCCGGGCGGAAGGTACAGCATGTCCCCGGGCTCGAGCACATACTCTTGCTCGGGTTCGAACTGCGCCAGCACTTTCAGCGGAATATCGTCCCGCAGGCTCAGGTTTTTTTGGCGACCAATGCGCCAGCAGCGGCGACCATGGGCCTGCAGCAGAAATACATCGTAGCTATCAAAATGCGGGCCGACGCCTCCGCCATCACTGGCATAGCTAATCATGAGGTCATCAAGGCGCGCATCCGGAACAAAACGGAATTGCTGCATGAGGGCGTGCACCTGGTCGTTGTGCAGATCCACACCCTGTACCAGCAGCGTCCAGTTGGGCTGCTGGAGGGCAGGCAATGACCGGCGTGAAAACGGGCCGTGGCGCAACTTCCAGACATCCTTGACCTGCTGCACCAGCCGGGACTCCACGCCCTCCTGCGCAGCCAGCGCAAACAGCTCGGACCGCAACACCGGCGGTGTGAATTGCGCGATGGCCTGGCGCACCAGCAAAGGCTTTTTTTGCCAGTGCCGACGCATGAATTGCGCGGGGCTCAGGCCGCCGAGCAGGGAGAGGGGTTGCTGGATATCCATGAGAACCTGTCCGCCCATTTACAGGGCCGTTGATCAAACTGCGACAATTCTCCTATGGAAATTACCCAACAATGCGTGGTCGCTCTGACCTGGACCCTTAAAGACACCCTGGGCGAAGAACTGGACGTGCTCGACGACCCGGTGGAATTCCTGGTGGGCGGCGAAGACCTGCTGCACCGCATCGAGGAAGCACTGCAAGGCCATGGCCCAGGTGCAACGCTGGCGCTACACCTGGAACCCGAGGATGCTTTTGGCGACTTCAACGACCAACTGCTTTTTTTGGAGCCCCGCGAACTGTTCCCGCCTGAGATTGAGGAGGGCATGACGTTTGATGGGAGCGCACTGCCCGAGGGCGTCAACCCCACTGCGCCCCGCAGCGGTCTTTACACCGTGACAGAAATCTACCCAGAGCATCTGGTGCTGGACGGTAACCATCCACTTGCCGGAATCGCCTTGCGATTGCAACTCACGGTGCAAGGCGTTCGCGAAGCCACAGAGGAAGAAATCGGCAAAGGCACGGCGGGTACGGGCTTTTTTCGCATACAGCCCCAGGCACCAGGCAACTCGCTGCTGCACTGAAATGGCGGCCCTTGCGGGCCACCACGTCGCGCTGGCTGCTTACTGGCGGGAAATCTGACCGTTGTACAAACGCACCCGGTCGCCCGTACGCAGGTCGCCCGGATTGCTTACGTCGTAAGAGCGATAGCCGCCCTGGTCAAGCTGAATCGAAATGCGATAGCCCTGCACCTCGCCGCCGCTGTTGTTGTTGCGCCCTTCGATGGCATTGCCTGCAAGCGCTCCGCCAATGACACCCACGGCAGTTGCGGCAGTGCGGCCCGATCCGCCACCCACCTGGTTGCCCAATACTCCACCCACCACGGCACCCAGGACTGCGCCTGCACCGGTAGTTTGCCCCTGGCTGCGACCCTGCAACACCTCAATATTGGCAACACGGCCGTATTCCGTGCCCATGGCATTGTTCGAATAAACCGGTGCATTGCTTTGGTAGCCACCTGACGTGTAACCGCCCGATGGATACTGGCTCGGATAGGTCTGCTGTGGCGCACATGCGGCCAAGGCTCCGAGCATAAAGACAGAGCCCACCAAGGTGGCGGTACGTGTGATCTGGCGCATATCAGTTCTCCTTGAAATATCTCGATGAGGGCAGCGTCCTGGCGAAGCCATTCACCACCCGATGCAAAACGATTGGAGCATGGGCCCGAGACACCCTTGGGCGGCAAAGCACGACCGTACAGGTCGGCATTGGGCTCTGCGCCGCGTAGGAATGCGCTGACACAAGGACACGGGCATGAAACAGTGCAGGGACGAAAAAACCCCTCACCCCTTGCCCGTGGACCCGTAGCCGCCTTCGCCCCTCTCGGTGGCCTCGAACTCGGTCACCACGTTGAACTGCGCCTGCATTACGGGAACAATGACCAACTGGGCCAGCCGCTCCATGGGCTCCAGCGTGAAAGGCACCGTGCTGCGATTCCAGGCACTCACCATGAGCTGTCCCTGGTAATCGCTGTCGATCAGGCCCACCAGATTACCCAGAACAATGCCGTGCTTGTGCCCCAGCCCCGAGCGGGGCAGGATGAGCGCAGCGTATCCGGGGTCTTTGATAAAAACGGCAATGCCCGTAGGCACCAGGTGCCAGGCATTGGGTGCCAGCACCAAGGGCGCATCGATGCAGGCCCGCAGGTCCAGGCCCGCACTGCCCGGCGTAGCATAAGTCGGCAACTGATCCGCCATGCGCGAATCAAGAATTTTGACGTCAATCTTCACTTCTTGCTTTCTGCTTTGCCCTGCGGGGCCCGTGCCCGCAAGCGCTGTCGCCAGGACTCTACGCCCTGATTTTCGGCGTTGCGGGGAAGTGAGAGCAGTCCGGGGAGCATCTGCACTACCCTGCCCAATCCCCACCACAACACCGCCATGAACATCAAAACCGGCAGTGAGCCCCGGCCAAAACCCAGCCAGGCGATGGCGTGGATCCCTATCGCCACCAATAGCACGACACGTGCGCCACGAAGCCTGCCCCCAAGCTGCCCGGCCATCACAGCCAGGTCAGGGGGAGGTGCTTGCACGGGTGGTTTCGGTGCGCTCTCGCCACGCTGGGGCGCCTCCTGCAGACGGGTCGGCCCGGCAGGCCCTGCCGCATTTGTGTTCGGGGGGGGCGCCGCAGCCGGCGCATTGGCACCCAACCGATCCACATAGCGGGCGAAATCACCATCGGGAGGCGTATCCCAGTCGGGGCGGACAGGCGGAATCACCATGGAAATCCTTTGCGGTCAGGCCTGCAAAGCAGGCAGGCGCTGGGCAATCTCGGCAATCAGCTGCTGGGCCAGGATGCGCTTGGATGCCCGGGGCAACTCGCGATGCCCCTGCGCGTCCACCAGCAGCAGGGCGTTGTCGTCCTGCCCGAAGGTGGCGGGGCCAATATTGCCCACCAGCAATGGCACGCCCTTGCGCTGGCGCTTGGCCGTAGCGTGGGCCAGCAGATCGTGGCTTTCTGCCGCGAAGCCCACACAGAACAGGTCGCCCACCAGAGCGTGCTGCGACTGCGCCACGGTGGCCAGGATGTCCGGGTTTTCGACAAAACCCAGCACTGGCGTCTGGCCAGAGCCATCCTTCTTGATCTTCTGCTCCGACTGCGTGGCCGGACGCCAGTCAGCTACCGCCGCAGTCGCTATAAAAACAGTAGCTTTCTGCGCTTTCTGCATAACGGCTTCAAGCATATTTTGTGCAGACTGCACGTTGATGCGATGCACACCGCGCGGCGTGGGCAGATGCACGGGGCCCGCCACCAGCGTGACCTCGGCGCCAGCCTCGCGGGCCGCGCGCGCAATGGCAAAACCCATCTTTCCGCTGGAATGGTTGGTGATGCCGCGCACCGGGTCAATGGCCTCGAACGTAGGGCCCGCCGTGACCAGCACCTTCTGGCCCGCCAGCACCTTGGGCGTGAAAAAGGCAATCACTTCTTCCAGCAACTCCTCCGGCTCCAGCATGCGGCCGTCACCGGTTTCGCCGCAGGCCTGGTCGCCGTTGCCCACGGCCAGCACCGTGGCGCCATCCTGGGCCACCTGGGCCAGGTTGCGCTGCGTGGCCGGGTGCGCCCACATTTCGCGGTTCATGGCCGGGGCCAGCAGCAAGGGCACACGCTCCTGTGGTCGCGCCAGGCACAGCAGGCTCAACAATTCATCCGCCCGCCCCTGCGCCAGGCGCGCCACAAAGTCGGCGCTGCAGGGCGCAACCAGGATGGCATCGGCCTCGCGGCTAAGGTTGATGTGGGGCATGTTGTTGGGCTCGCGCGCGTCCCATTGCGAGCCATGCACCGGCCTGCCCGACAGGGCCTGCATGGTGACCGGCGTGATGAATTGCCTGGCTGCCTCGGTCATCACCACCTGCACGGTGGCCCCCTCCTTGATGAGCTGGCGGCACAGATCGGCCGCCTTGTAGCAAGCCACGCCTCCACTCAGACCCAGAACAATGTGTTTGCCAGCAAGCTCATTCATGGCGCGAATTTAGCAGACAGAAGAAGGCCCCGCCGCGGCCGCTTGCCGGGGGGCCATCTATAATCCCAATTTCCCACCACCAAAAAAGACATGACCAAATTTGTCTTCGTCACCGGCGGTGTGGTGTCTTCCCTGGGCAAGGGAATCGCCTCAGCCTCCCTTGCCGCGATCCTCGAATCGCGGGGACTCAAAGTCACCCTCATCAAGCTTGACCCCTACATCAACGTAGATCCGGGCACCATGTCGCCGTTTCAGCACGGCGAGGTTTTTGTGACCGATGACGGCGCAGAAACCGACCTCGACCTGGGCCACTATGAGCGTTTCATTGAAACGCGCATGAAGAAAACCAACAACTTCACCACGGGCAAGATTTACCAGTCCGTGCTGGAGAAAGAGCGCCGCGGCGACTACCTGGGCAAGACCGTTCAGGTCATTCCCCACGTCACCAACGAAATCCAGGAATTCATCAAGCGCGGCGCCGGCATCGGCACGCCCGATGCCGTGGATGTGGCCATTGTCGAAATCGGCGGCACGGTGGGAGACATCGAGTCGCTGCCGTTCCTGGAGGCCGTGCGCCAGATGAGCCTGCGCATGGGCCCCAACAACGCGGCGTTTGTGCACCTGACCTATGTGCCCTGGATTGCTGCGGCTGGCGAGCTCAAGACCAAGCCCACCCAGCACACCGTGCAGAAGCTGCGCGAAATCGGCATCCAGGCCGACGCCCTGCTGTGCCGCGCCGACCGGCGCATCCCGGAAGAAGAGCGCGAAAAAATCTCGCTGTTCACCAACGTGCCCGAATGGGGCGTGATCAGCATGTGGGACGTGGACACCATCTACAAGGTGCCCCGCATGCTGCACGAGCAAGGCCTGGACGGCCTCATTTGCGACAAGCTGCGCCTGAACACCCCCCCCACCAACCTCAAGCGCTGGGACGACCTGGTTCATGAGACCGAGCACCCCCGGGGCGAAGTGCGCATCGCCATGGTGGGCAAGTACGTGGAGCTGTCCGACAGCTACAAGTCTGTCAACGAGGCCCTGCGCCACGCCGGCATGCGCAACCATGTGCGTGTGCGCATCGACCACCTCGACTCCGAATCCATCGAAGGCCAGGAAGCCGACAAGCTGGCCTCCTACGACGCCATCCTCGTGCCTGGCGGCTTTGGCTCGCGCGGTGTGGAAGGCAAGATCTGCACGGCCAAGTTCGCCCGGGTGCACAAGGTGCCCTACCTCGGCATTTGCCTGGGGATGCAGGTCGCCACCATCGAATACGCCCGCCATGTGGCAGGCCTGCCCGGTGCCAACTCCACGGAATTCGATCCGTCCTGCAAGCACCCGGTGATCGCCCTGATCACCGAGTGGAAGGATGCCGACGGCACCATCAAGACACGCGACGCGAACTCCGATCTGGGCGGCACCATGCGCCTGGGCGCGCAAAGCTCCGACGTGGCACCCGGCACGCTGGCGCACAGCATCTACGGCGACGTGGTCACCGAGCGCCACCGCCACCGCTACGAGGCCAATGTCAACTACCTCGACCAGCTGCGCAAGGCTGGCCTGGTGATTTCGGCGCTGACGCAGCGCGAGCACCTGACGGAAATCGTCGAGCTGCCACACAGCGTGCACCCCTGGTACATCGGCGTGCAGTTTCACCCCGAGTTCAAGTCCACGCCCTGGAACGGCCACCCGCTGTTCAACGCCTTCATCAAGGCGGCCGTAGAACACCAGGCCGCCAAGGCCGCAGCGTAAGCAAGGAGCATCGCCATGAAACTCTGCGGCTTCGACGTCGGCCTGGAACACCGCTTCTTCCTGATCGCGGGTACCTGCTCCATTGAAAGCCTGCAGATGTCGCTGGACGTCGCAGGCCAGCTCAAGGAGACCTGCACGGCACTGGGCGTTCCCCTGATTTACAAGGGGTCGTTTGACAAGGCCAACCGCTCGTCTGGCACCAGCCAGCGCGGCGTGGGGATGGAAGCGGGCCTCAAAATCCTGGATGAAGTGCGCCGCCAGCTGCAGCTGCCCATCCTGACCGATGTGCACGAGGCCTCCCAGGTGGCCGAGGCGGCCAGCGTGGTGGACGTACTGCAGACGCCGGCCTTCCTCTGCCGCCAGACCGACTTCATCCGTGCCGTGGCGCAGAGCGGCAAGCCGGTGAACATCAAGAAGGGCCAGTTCCTCGCGCCCTGGGACATGAAGAACGTCATCGACAAGGCCCGTGCCGCTGCGCAGGAGGTCGGTCTCTCGGAAGACCGCTTCCTGGCCTGCGAACGCGGCGTGAGCTTTGGCTACAACAACCTCGTGGCCGACATGACCAGCCTGGCCGAGATGCGCAACTCCGGCGCGCCCGTGGTGTTTGACGTGACGCACTCGGTGCAAAAGCCCGGCGGCCTGGGTGCGGTGAGCGGTGGCGCGCGCGACATGGTGCCGGTGCTGGCCCGCGCCGGCGTGGCCGTCGGCGTGGCGGGCCTGTTCATGGAAACCCATCCCAAGCCAGCCGAAGCCTGGTCCGACGGCCCCAACGCCGTGCCCCTCAAGCACATGAAGGCACTGCTGGCCACCCTGGTGGCCCTGGACGACATCACCAAGAAAAGCGGATTCCTCGAAAACAATTTTGGAGCCTGAAACATGAGCAGTGGTTACGTCATCGCATCCGTCACCGTCACGAACCCCACGCAGTACGAGGAGTACCGCAAATGGAGCACCGTGGCCATGCAGGCCCACGGCGCCGAAGTATGCGTGCGCGGCGGCAAGGTTGAAGTACTGGAAGGCGACTGGAACCCCGGCCGCACCGTGATTCTCAAGTTTCCGAGCTTTGAAGCGGCCCGCGCTTTCTACGACACACCCGAATACCAGAAAGCCAAGGCAGCGCGCGAAGGCGCGGCGGTCATGCGCATGGTGTGTGTCGAAGGCGTCTGAACGCGCATTCGATCTTCGCTCATTAATTAATAGCTGCTAGCGCTTATCCAGCAAGCGCTAGAGCCCGATTTGATTTAAAACTTCTGCAAAAGGAAAACCATGAGTGCCATCGTTGACATCGTAGGTCGCGAGATTCTGGACAGCCGCGGCAACCCCACCGTCGAGTGCGACGTGCTGCTCGAATCGGGCGTGATGGGCCGCGCCGCCGTGCCTAGCGGAGCGTCCACCGGCAGCCGTGAAGCCATTGAAATGCGCGACGGCGACAAGAGCCGTTACCTGGGCAAGGGCGTGCTCAAGGCCGTCGAGCACATCAACACCGAAATCTCCGAGGCCGTGCTCGGCCTGGACGCGTCGGAACAAGCCTTCCTGGACAAGACCCTGATCGACCTCGACGGCACCGACAACAAGAGCCGCCTGGGCGCCAATGCCATGCTGGCCGTCTCCATGGCCGTGGCCCGCGCCGCCGCCGAAGAGTCCGGCCTGCCCCTGTACCGCTACCTGGGCGGCATGGGCGGCATGCAGCTGCCCGTGCCGATGATGAACGTCATCAACGGCGGCGCGCACGCCAACAACAGCCTCGATCTGCAAGAGTTCATGATCATCCCTGTGGGCGCCCCCACTTTCCGCGAAGCCGTGCGCTGGGGTGCCGAGGTGTTCCATGCTCTCAAAAAGATCATCCACGACAAGGGCATGAGCACCGCCGTGGGCGACGAGGGCGGCTTTGCGCCCAGCGTTGAAAACCATGAAGCCGCCATCCAGCTGATCCTGCAGGCCATCGAAGCCGCAGGCTACACCGCCGGCGAGCAGATCGCCCTGGGCCTCGATTGCGCCGCCAGCGAGTTCTACAAGGACGGCATGTATGTGCTGGAGGGCGAAGGCGGCCTCAAGCTCACCGCCCAGCAATGGACCGACATGCTGGCATCGTGGTGCGACAAGTACCCCATCATCAGCATCGAAGACGGCATGCACGAAGGCGACTGGGATGGCTGGAAGATCCTGACCGAGCGCCTGGGCAAAAACGTGCAGTTGGTGGGCGACGACCTGTTCGTCACCAACACCAAGATCCTCAAGGAAGGCATCGACAAGGGCATTGCCAACTCGATCCTCATCAAGATCAACCAGATCGGCACGCTGACCGAAACCTTCGCCGCCATCGAAATGGCCAAGCGCGCGGGCTACACGGCCGTGATCTCGCACCGCTCGGGCGAAACCGAAGACAGCACCATTGCCGACATCGCCGTGGGCACCAACGCAGGCCAGATCAAGACCGGCTCGCTGTCGCGCTCGGACCGCATCGCCAAGTACAACCAGCTGCTGCGCATCGAGGAAGACCTGGGCGAGATTGCCCACTACCCGGGCCGCGCGGCGTTCTACAACCTGCGCTAAACCATGCCAGCTGCCCGGTCCTGCTGCGATCGCTCAGGCGCCCCCCGGCGCCCTGGGGCGGCGCCAGCACGACCGGACGCAACGCATGGTGCGGCCCCGGCAAGGCGTACCATTTAGGCCATGGGTTTTCGTCTTGTGCCCGTTGTCCTGCTGGCCCTGCTGGCAGTCCTTCATGCCCAGCTCTGGCTGGGCCGGGGAAGCATTCCCCGTGTCCAGGAAATGCAGCGTCAGCTCGATGAGCAGATCGCCGCCAACGACCGGGCCCGGCAGGCCAATGAGCGCCTGAACTCCGAGGTGCACGACCTCAAAGAGGGCCTGGACATGGTGGAAGAAAAGGCACGCAGCGAGCTGGGCATGGTCAAGCCCAACGAGGTTTACGTGCACTACATGCCCCGCTGAGCTGCCGGGCTGCATCCTTCATCGCCACCGTGCCTGCACAGCAGACCATTGCCCTGCTGGGTGCACCCGGCACCGGCGCCCCCGCATTGGCCGAGGCCCTTCAGCACCGACTGGCAGACTCCGCCATGACGGCACAGGAGATTGCCGTGGCAGACGCTCCACAGCTGCCCACCGCGATCCGCCACACCCTGCACAGCGCCGCCATCACCTTGCTGATGGGGCTGGACCTGCCCTGCGCCGCACCCGAACAAGCCCGGCGCGAGGCCTGCGATGCACACCTACGCGCCTTGCTGGCGGATGCTGCCGTGCGCTACCACGTGGTGTATGGCCAAGGTCCCGAGCGGGTCGAAAACGCGCTAAACGCTATTAATTCAATAGCTGTTAAGCCTTATGCAATAAGCGCAAACGACGTGTCGGATGCTAAACCCATGCGCCTGCGCGCCTGGGACTGCGAGAAATGCAGCGACCCCGAATGCGAACATCGCCTGTTCAGCGCCCTCACCGGCCGGGGCGCTGCCGACCGTTGAGGGGTGAATTATTGAATGGCAGGCGGCACAGGCTGCTGGCTGATCATGGGAGAGACAAAAATCTGCGCCGCATCCACCGCGTCAAAACGGTATTGCTGCCCACAGAATTCGCAGCCCACCTCGACGTCATCGCGCTCGGCCAGAATGCTCTCGATCTCGTCCCGGCCCAGGCTGCGCAACATGTTGCCCACGCGCTCGCGGCTGCAGCTGCACGCAAAACGAGGTCCGGTGTCGCCCTGCTGCGGCTCGAAACGCAGCAGCTTTTCTTCCCAGAAAAGGCGGCGCAGGATGGTGTCCACGTCCAACGTCAGCAGCTCTTCGCGGGTCAGGCTTGATGCCAGGTGGGCAATGCGGTTGTAGTCCTCGTTGCGGCCGATCTGGTCTTCGTTTTCGCGGTGCGTCAGGCCCGCAGCCAGATTGCCCTCGCCCTTGAGGGGCATGCGCTGGATCAGCAGGCCGGCCGCCACGGTGTCGTTGGCAGCCAGCACCAGCACCGTATCAAGCTGCTCGGACTGCAGCATGTAGTGCTGCAGCACATCCGACAGGCGCTCCAGCTTTTCATGGTGGTCGCCGTGCAGTGGCACCACGCCCTGATAGGGTTGCTGGCCCGGGTGGCGGTCCTTGGGGTCGAGCGTGATGGCACAGCGTCCGCCACCGGCCACATTGAGCATCTGGCTCAGCCGCGCATCGTCGGCCACAGGGCCGTTCACCGTGGCTGTGGCACGCAGGCTCAGGTCGGATTGCACCTCGGCCACCGCCAGCTTGACCGGTCCGTCGCCAAAAATCTGCAGCACCAGCGCGCCGTTGAACTTGATGTTCGACTGCATCAGCACGCCGGCTGCGGCCATTTCGCCGAGCAGTTCGCTCACGGGTGCGGGGTAGGCGCCGGTGGCGGAGTTGCTTGCGCGCACGCGCAGGATCTCGGTCCAGGCATCGGTCAGGCGCACCAGCATGCCGCGCACGGGAAGACCATCGAAAAGAAACTTGTGGAGTTCAGACACGCAGGGATTCCAGAAAAAAGTCGGGCTCGGTGGGCTGGCTTCAGGCCAGCTTGCGCAGGCCGCTTTGGAAGCGGCGCGCGTTGTCCATGTAGTGACGGGCACTCTGGCGCAGGCCTTCGATGTGCTCGGGGCTCAGTTCGCGCACGGCCTTGGCAGGGCTGCCGATGATCATGGAGCCATCGGGAAACTCTTTGCCCTCGGTCACCAGCGCGCCCGCGCCCACCAGGCAGTTCTTGCCGATTTTGGCGCCGTTGAGCACGATGGCGCCAATGCCGATCAGCGTTTCGTCGCCAATGGTGCAACCGTGCAGCATGACCTGGTGGCCCACCGTCACGCGCTCACCGATTACCAGCGGCTGGCCGAAGTCGGCGTGCAGCACGCTCGCATCCTGGATATTGGTGCCTGCACCAATGGTGATGGCCTCCGTGTCGCCGCGCACCACCGTGCCAAACCACACGCTGGCGTTCTCGCCCAGCACCACGTTGCCGATCACCTGCGCGGTGTCAGCCACCCAGGCCGAGGCCGCCATGCGCGGGGCCAGGCCATCGAGTTCGTAAATCGCCATGCAACACACTCCGTAAAAAATGGACCTGCCTGTTGGTTACAAAGCAACTGCTCTGGCCCTCCAACCAACTCCAGGCAGGGCCTAGAATTGTAAGGATGGAGCTTCGCCAACGTGCACTGCAGGTCTTGTGCCTCTCAGACCCTGAACAAAAAGCAGCCGCAACGCTTGACCTTCAAGCGCAAGCAGCTACGCTTTCAATAGCAGAACAAGCCCCCGCAGCCCCGGCAGATGCCGGCGCCCTGCCCGGCCACCCCGAGCGCCCCGCCCTGCTGCGCCACACCGAGGTCGCGCGCCGCTCCCCGGCCACCGCACAGGGCCGTGCCATCCTCATCCATGCCATTGCGCACATTGAGTTCAACGCCATCAACCTGGCCCTCGATGCGGTCTGGCGTTTTGATGGCATGCCGCCGGCCTATTACCTCGACTGGCTGCGCGTGGCGGCCGAAGAGGCCCAGCACTTCAGGCTGCTGCGCGACCACCTGCGCCGCCAGGGCCACGACTATGGCGATTTCCCGGCCCACCAGGGTCTGTGGACCATGTGCGAGAAAACGCAGCACGACATCGTCGCCCGCATGGCCCTGGTGCCCCGCACCATGGAAGCGCGCGGCCTGGACGCCACGCCGCAGATCCAGCGCAAGCTGCGCCAGGTGGGCACCCCCGATGCACTGGCTGCCGTGGACATCCTGGACACCATCCTGCGTGACGAGGTGGGCCACGTGGCCATTGGCAACCACTGGTACCGCTGGCTGTGCGCACGCCAGGGGCTGGACCCCGAAAGCCTTTATGGCCAGCTCGTGCGCCAGTACGAGGCGCCCCGGCTCAAGCCCCCGTTCAACGAGGCCGCACGCCGCAGCGCCGGCTTTACCGAAGCCGAATTGCTGTGGCTGCAGCAGGGGTGATCCAGGCGCCCTAAACGCCGAACTTTTCTACAATCCGCCAACGCCGCGTCCGGCATTCTTGGCACGCTGAAACCAACACCCCCCACCCCATGTCCACACATCCTGCCAACGGTGCCAACTCGCCGCCGCCCCCCAACCAGTCGTCTGTTGCCATGATTGCGCGGCAGGCGATCGTGAACGCGCAGCACATGGTGGTGGGCTATGAGCTGTTCAACCGCTCACGCACAGGCGCAGGGCATACGGCCGCCACCGATGTCATTTTGGTGTTCACCGCGCTCTCCCATGCCGGAACCGAAGAGCTGGTGGGCAAGAAGCTCATCTTCGTCAACTGCACCCATGAAAGCCTGGCGGGTGGTCACCTCGAACTGTTGGACCCCGACAAGGTCGTGCTCGAAATCCCCCCCTTGGGCCATGCCGCCAGCGCCGAGGTGGTGGCCCGCCTGCCCATTCTGGCGGGGTTGCGCGAACGCGGCTTTCACCTGGCGTTCAACCACACCGTGCTCGAATCCGCCTACGCGCCCTGGTTGCCGCTGGCCGACTACATCAAGCTGGATCTGTCGGTGCTCGCCCCCGACCAGCTGGCCGTGCTGATCAGCTATGCCGGCCGGCATTCGCAGGCCGAGCTGATTGCCGAGAAAGTGGAAACCGCGCAGCAATACGACATGGTTTCCAGCCAGGGCATTGATCTGTTCCAGGGCTACTGGTTCGCCCGCCCCGCGCTCGTCGAGGCCAAGCTGCTCCCGGCCTCGCAGGCCAGCATCATCCAGCTCATCAACCTGGTGCGCAAGCAGGCCAGCACGGACGACATCGAGGAAGTGCTCAAAAAAGACGCGGGACTGGCCTTCAACCTCATGCGGCTCATCAACTCCTCGGGCTTTGGCCTGAGCCGCGAGATCACATCCTTCCGCCAGGCAGTGATGCTCATGGGCCTGAAAAAATTGTTCCGCTGGGCGGCCCTGCTGCTGACCGCCTCGCGCTCCAGTGGCACGCCGTCGCCGGTGGGCCACACCGCCGTCGTGCGTGGGCGGCTGATGGAACTGCTGGCCCTGGAAACCCTGCCCCCTGAAGAGGCCGATCTGGCGTTTGTGGCGGGCATTTTCTCGCTGCTGGACGTGATGCTGAACATGCCCATCGAATCAGCACTCGGCCTGCTGAGCGTGCCCGATGAGGTCGCGGACGCCCTGCTGCGGCGCGAAGGCTTCCTGGGCGACCTGCTCACGCTCGCCGAGGCCTGCGAATCCAGCGATGACGCCGTGTTTGACCGTGCAGCGGGCACCCTGCACCTGTCCAGCCAGCAAATCAACTTTGCCCATCTGCAGGCACTGGCCTGGGCGGACCAGCTCACGGACTGACCTTGCGGGCAGAGCCTCCGGTCTAGAATGGGCCGGCCCCCCCGCAACACCCTTACCAGCGTATCCATGTCGAGCACCAACGAACAAGACATTCCGCAAGCCGAAGTGGCTGCCCCAGACGGCACAGAGACCGACAATCTGGCCATCATTGCACGCCAAGCCATCGTGGACGCCAACCGAGCAGTCTATGGTTACGAGCTGTTCGACCGCTCCACGGCGTCGGACTCACATACCGCTGCCAGTGATGCCGCACTGCTGTTCAATGCCCTGTCGTATGCCGGCACCGAAGCACTGGTGGGCAAGAAGACCGTATTCATCAACTGCACGCATGAAAGCCTCGCCGGCGGGCACCTGGAACTCATCCACCCCGACAAGGTGGTGCTCGAAGTGCCCCCACTCGCCGACAGCGCCACGGCCGAGGAAATTGAAGCCCGGGTGGCCACACTGGACGCCTTGCGCACCCGGGGTTTCCGGCTGGCGTTCGATCAACATGTGCTCAAGCGCAGCTATGTGTCGTGGTTGCCGCTGGCGGGCTTTATCAAGCTCGACATGCAGGCCTTCAAGCCCGAGTTGGCGGGCCCGCTGGTCAAATTTGCCGGCATGCACAGCCAGGCCACGCTGATTGCAGAAAAGGTGGAAACCCCCGAGCAATACCAGTTGATGGCGGATCTGGGGGTCAAGCTGTTCCAGGGCTACTGGTTCGCCAAACCCTCGCTGGTGAAGGCCACCACCATACGCCCGTCGCAGGCCACCATCATCCAGCTCATCAACCTGGTGCGCAAACAGGCCAGCACGGCCGAGATCGAAGACCTGCTCAAGAAAGACCCCACGCTGTCTTTCAACCTGCTGCGTTTCATCAACTCGTCGGGCTTTGGCCTGTCGTGCGAAGTCACGTCGTTCCGCCATGCCGTGATGATCCTGGGCCTCAAGAAGCTGTTCCGCTGGGCCGCCTTGCTCATGACCACGTCGCGCGCAGGCGGTCCCCCGCCGGCCGTGGGAACCACTGCGGTGGTGCGTGGTCGCCTGATGGAGTTGCTGGCCGCCGAGTTGCTGCCACCCGAGGAATGCGACAACGCCTTTGTGGTGGGCGTTTTCTCACTGCTGGATGTAATGCTGGGCGTGCCCCTGGAAAAAGCCCTGGAATCGGTGGCCTTGCCCCAACCCGTGACGGACGCACTGCTGCACGGCACCGGCGTTTTTGCGCCGTTTCTCGAACTCACACGCGCCTGCGAAAGCGGCGACGAGGCCGCATTTGCCAAGGCCGCCGAGTCCTTGCACCTGTCCAACCGCCAGGTCAACTGGGCGCACCTGCAAGCCCTCACCTGGGCGGAAACGCTGAACGAAGACTAATCCGGTCACCGTGCCGCCCACATCCAAAGGGGCGGCGCGCGCGGCGTGAAAGGCCCCGCTCCGAGGGAAAAAACGAAGCAGCTTTCGGCTGCCCGCCCCCCCAGAGTCAGTTGGCCTTGATGCCCGCGCTGCGGATGATGCGGGCGTTGCTCTCGGATTCCAGCGCAATCTGGCGGGCAAATTCGGCCGCCGTGCCGCCCGTGGGCACGTTGTCGGTGGCATCGAGCTTGCTGCGGATATCGGGCAGTGCCAGTGCCTTGTTCAGCTCGGCATTGAGCCGCTCCAGCACCGCAGCTGGGGTCTGAGCTGGCGCGTAAATGCCAAACAGCGATGACGTGTTGGCAGCAGGCAGGCCCAGCTCCGCCAGCGTGGGCACGTCGGGCAGGCTGGCCAGCCGCGCAGGGGCACCAACGGCCAGTGGCTTGAGCTTGCCCGCTTTCACATGCTGCTGCACCGCAGGGCCTGCATTGGTGGAAAGCACTTCAAACTGCCCGCCGAGGGCATCGTTCATCTGCTGGCCGCCCCCCTTGTAGGGCACATGGGTGATCTGCACCTGTGCGCTGGCCATGATCTGCTCGAGCATGATGTGGCCCAGCGACGCCGGGCCCGAGGTGGTCCAGCGGATCTCCCCCGGCTTGGCGCGCGCGGTGGCCAGCAGATCGCGAAAATCTTTCGCCTTGCTGGCCGGGGTGCCCAGCAACAGCACGGGCGAATACATGACACTGACTACGGGCGCAATGTCTTTTTGCGGGTCAAACGGCGATTTGCCCAGATGGGGGTTGAGTGCCAACGGGCTGATGGCGGCAAAGCCCAGGGTATAGCCATCGGGCGCTGCCTTGGCCACGGCATCCACGCCGATGCTGCCACTGGCGCCCGCCTTGTTCTCAATGACCACCGGGGTCCCCAGCTGCACCGCCAGCTTGTCCGCCAGCGCACGCGCCACCGTGTCGCTCACCCCACCTGCGGGGTAAGCGACGACGATGCGGATGGGCTTGGCGGGCCAGGCGGCCGGTTGGGATTGGGCATGGGCCAGTGGTGGCACCAGGGCGCTCAGGCACAGGGCGGCCAGCAGGCTGCGACGGCTTTTGAAGGGCATGACGGCTTTCGGTGTTCAGGGAAAGCTGCCGATTTTGGCGCAGATCGCGCGGGCCTGCCTGCACCGTTCAACCGTTATCCCCGCTGCCACCCCGTTACCGCCGTCACCCCCGGGGGTGGTGGCGTGAATGCAGCGCTTTCAGGCGCTCGCGCGCCACATGGGTGTAGATGGTGGTGGTGGAAATATCGACATGTCCCAGCAACAGCTGCACCACCCGCAGGTCGGCCCCATGGTTGAGTAGATGCGTGGCAAAGGCGTGGCGCAGCGTGTGCGGGGACAGCGGCGCGGCAATGCCCGCCACCGCCGCCCACTTTTTGACGATCATCCAGAACATCACGCGCGTCATGCCGGCGCCCCGCTGGGTGACAAACAGGTCCTCGGTCTGCTGGCCGCCCAGAATCATGCCGCGCGACTCCTGCAGGTAGCGCTCGATCCACAGTCGCGCCTCCTCTCCAAACGGCACCAGACGCTCCTTGCTGCCCTTGCCCATCACCCGCAATACGCCTTCATTCAGGCCAAGTTGAAAGGTCTTGAGCGTGACCAGCTCGGTGACGCGCAGGCCGCTGGCATACATCAGCTCCAGCATGGTGCGATCGCGCAGGCCCAGCGGCGTGCCCACGTCGGGCGCATTGAGCAGCGCCTCCACCTGTGCCTGCGACAGGGTTTTGGGCACGCGCAGCGGCTGGCGTGCCGCCTCCAGCCGCACGGTGGGGTCGGCGCTGATGCGGCGCTCACGCAGCGCCCAGTGAAAATACCGCCGCAGCACCGTCAGGCGCCGGTTGGCCGATGTGGCCCGCGTCTGGGCATGGCGCTCGGCAAAATAGGCCTGCAGGTGGTGCTCGGCCGTGTCATCCAGTGCCAGTGCGGGTTGCTGGCCAGCCAGCCAGGTGCCATACAGCGTGAGGTCGCGCCGGTAGGCGGCCAGCGTGTTGCGGGCCAGGCCGTCCTCCAGCCAAAGGGCGTCCACAAAGGTATCGATGGCGGTCAGGCTGGCAGCAAGCATCTAAAAACGATAGCACGTAAAAAAGCCGCCCGGACTGCGGGCGGCTGGCGTGGCAAGCCGCCGGATTATTCCAGCGTCAGCTTCTGCTTGGCCACCACGTCTTTGTACACCGCGTACTCGGCCTTGATCTGCGCGGCAAACTGGTCGGGGGTGTTGCCCACGATGATCGAGCCTGTTTCTTCAATGCGCTTTTTCACGGCCGGATCCTGCAGCGCCTTGCGCACTGCTGCGTTGACCTTGTCCACCACCTCCTTGGGCAGGCCCTTGGGCCCGACGATGCCGTAGTAGGCCATGCGGTTCACTGGCTCCAGGCCCAGTTCCTTGAAGGTGGGCACATTGGGCAGCGCCGCCACGCGCTCGGGTGCAGCCACCACGATGGGCACCAGGCGGTTTTCCTTGATGAAGGGCAGTGCTGAAGGCAGGTTGTCAAAAATCATGGGCACCTGACCGGCCACGGTGTCGTTCAGGGCGGGGCCTGCGCCACGGTAGGGGATGTGGGTCACGAAAGTGCCGGACAGATTTTTGTACAGCTCCATCTGCAGGTGGCCAATGCCGCCCGTGCCCGACGACGCGTATGAATACTTGCCAGGGGACTTCTTGACTTCGGCCACGAACGACTTGTAGTCTTTGGCCGGGAAGCTGGGGTGCACCGCAATGATGTTGGGTGTGGCGGCGATGTTGATAATGGGCGTGAAATCCGTCAGCGGGTTATAGGGCGTCTTCGGATTGATGGCCGGATTGGCCGCCGTGGTGGACACAGTGGCCACACCCAGCGTGTAACCATCGGGTGCCGACTTGGCCGTTTCGTTGGCGCCCACGATGCCGCCGCCGCCCGACTTGTTTTCCACGATCACGCTCTGGCCCAGTGCACGGCCCAGAGGATCTGCAATGACGCGAGCGATGATGTCGGTGGTACCACCGGGCGCAAACGGCACTTGCAGCTTGATGATCTTGTTGGGGTAGCCCTGTGCCGCGGCGCTGCCAGCAGCGGCCGCAAGGGTAAGAGCAAGCCATTGACGACGATGCATTCGGTTCTCCTTTGTGTGGATTGAAACCCGCCTATGGTATGCGCAACGCCGCACTCTCCGACCTGTGGATTCTCCCCATAGGGTCCAACCCGCACACAAACGCCCCTCGGGTATTCTCGGCTCCGTGAATTACGCCCAGCTTCTCCTTCCCGACTTCACCCTCATCCTTTTCGGCTACCTGGTCTGCCGATACACCGCACTCAACCGCTCCGTGTGGCAGCCCGTGGAGAGCCTCGTGTACTACCTGCTGTTTCCCGTGCTGCTGTTCCAGTCCATCGTGAGAAGCCCGGTGGACATTGGTGCCGCCTCGGGCCTGATCGGCGCGGGCCTGCTGTCGGGCCTGGCGGGCATTGCGCTGGCCTACAGCCTGCCGCACTGGCCGTGGCTGGGCAAGCGCATCGACGCCCGCGACCACGCAGCCAGCGCGCAGGTGGCGTTTCGCTTCAACTCCTTCATCGGTCTGGCGCTGGCCGAGCGACTGGCCGGCGCGCAAGGCCTTCTGATGATTGCCGTGCTGATCGGCGTGTGCGTTCCTTTGTTCAACGTGGCCGCGGTGTGGCCCATGGCGCGCCACGGCCAGCATGGCTTTGCACGCGAACTGCTGCGCAACCCCCTCATCATTGCCACCGCCTCGGGGCTGGCGGCCAACCTGCTGGGCTTTCGCATTCCCGACTGGCTGGAGCCCACCGTGGGCCGCATCAGCGCGGCCTCGCTGGCGCTGGGCCTGATGGCAGCGGGCGCGGGCATGCAGTTCGGCCTGCTCACGCGCAGCAAAACGCTCAGCACCGCCGTGCTGGCCATTCGCCACCTGGCGCAGCCGCTCATCGCATTTGCCATGGCGCAGCTGTTTGCACTCAACCCGGTGCAGACCACTGTGCTGCTGGCGTTCTCGGCCTTGCCCACGGCCTCCACCTGCTATGTGCTGGCGGCGCGCATGGGCTACAACGGGCCGTATGTGGCGGGGCTGGTGACACTGTCCACGCTGCTGGGCGTCGTCAGCCTGCCTTTTGCGCTGGGGTTTTTGCGATGAAGACTCAACCACTCCCACCCGAAGCGTACGGCCTCTCCCGCCCCTCGCACACTTCGCGCCCCTCGCGCCGGCGCGTGCTGGCGGCCGGCCTGGTGAGCGCGCTGCTGGCACCGCTTGCCGCCTGTGGCCGCAAAGCGCCGCGCGCCCAGCCCATTGCGCCCGGGGCCACGGTGCTGGCCCTGGGCGATTCGCTGACCTCGGGCGTGGGCGCATCACCCGACGCCGCTTACCCCGCCGTGCTGCAGCGCCTGACAGGCTGGAAAGTCATCAATGGCGGCGTCTCAGGCGACACCGCAGCACAGGCGCTGGAGCGACTGCCCGCGCTGCTGCAAACGCACAGCCCCGCGCTGGTGATCGTGAGCATTGGCGGCAACGATTTTTTGCGCCGCCAGAGCGCATCGGTCACACGCACCCACGTGCGCCAGATCTGCGAGCAGGCCCGCGCCAGTGGCGCGCAGGTGCTGCTGGTGGCCGTGCCCGAGCTGTCGCTGATGGCGGCGGCAGGCCGGTTGAGCGATCACGCCATGTACGAAGAGATTGCCAGCGCACTGAAGATTCCGCTGCACAGCAAAGGCTGGGCTGATGTGCTGGCCAGCGAGCACCTGCGCACCGACAGCGTGCATGCCAATGCGGCGGGCTATGCGCAGTTTGTGCAGGGGCTGGTGGTCACGCTCAAAACCACAGGGCTGCTGGCAAAGGGCTGATAACTCCTGTTTTTATAGCTGCTAGCGCTTATCCATAAAGGGCTATAGGCACTTTTCACTCAAAATCAAGCGCCCACGCCACATGTTCGCGCACCAGTTCGCTGGGGTCTTGCGCCCGTGACTGCAGCGCCGCGCGCACGGCCCCGTCACCCGTGGCACGCAGCGCGTTGCCCAGCGCCACGGCCACGTTGCGCAGCCAGCGCTCGTGGCCAATGCGGCGGATTGGACCGCCCTCGGTCATGCGCAAGAAGGTGGCCTCGTCCCAGGCAAACAGATGCACCAGCTGCTGGCCCGCCAGGCCCTTGCGCTCGTCAAAATCCGGCAGGCGGCTGACCTGCGCAAACTTGTTCCAGGGGCAGATCAGCTGGCAGTCGTCACAGCCATAGATGCGGTTGGCCAGCAGCGGGCGCAGCTCTACCGGTATTGGCCCCGCGTGCTCGATGGTGAGGTACGAGATACAGCGCCGCGCGTCCAGCCGGTGCGGCGCAATGATGGCCTGCGTGGGGCACACGTCGATGCAGGCGCTGCAGCTGCCGCAGTGCGCAGTGACGGGCTCGCTGGGCTGCAGCGCCATGTCCACGTAAATCTCGCCCAAAAAATACATCGAGCCCGCTTCTCGGTTGAGCACCAGCGTGTGCTTGCCGCGCCAGCCCTGGCCGCTGCGTGCGGCGAGTTCGGCCTCCAGCACCGGCGCCGAATCGGTGAAAACGCGGTGACCAAAAGGGCCAATGGCCTCGCCAATGCGGTCGCTCAGCTTTTGCAGGCGCGCACGCAGCACCTTGTGGTAGTCGCGCCCCCGGGCATACACCGACACAATGCCTTCTTGCGGGCGCGCGAGGCGGGCAAACTCCACGGCCTGCCAGCCGCCATGCGCCTGCATGGACATGTCGCGCGGCAGGTAGTCCATGCGCGCGGTGATCACGCTCACGGTGCCTGGCACCAGCTCGGCCGGGCGGGCGCGCTTGAGGCCATGCGCAGCCATGTAATGCATGTCGCCATGGAACCCTTGCGCCAGCCACTGCATCAATCCGGGCTCGGACGCAGACAAATCCACGCCCGCCACGCCAATTTGGGAAAATCCCAGCTCACGGGCCCACTCCCGCACTTGAGGAACGAGTTGACTGTTGCACCACATATCGGCCGGATTGTAGAAACCTCCGCCCCACAAGCCCCTGCCGACGGCGCGCGCGTGCTGAACTGGCGCAGCGAAGACGACACGGCGGCATGGGCCCGCACGCTGGCCGCGCAGCCCTTGCTGGCCAATGCCTTCCTCACGCTGCATGGCGATCTGGGGGCCGGCAAGACCACGCTGGTGCGCCACCTGCTGCGCGCGCTGGGCGTGCAGGGCCGCATCAAAAGCCCCACCTATGCCGTGGTTGAGCCACACGAGGCGCCGGGGCTCGCCCCTCACGCCACGACGGTGTGGCACTTCGACTTCTACCGCTTTGACGACCCGCGCGAATGGGAAGACGCTGGTTTCAGGGACATTTTTGCCAGCCCGGGCCTCAAGGTGGCAGAATGGCCAGAAAAGGCTGCGGCGCTTACTCCGCTTGCCGACCTTGCTATATACATTGAAGCAACTGACGAAACCGACAGGAAGGTCACGCTGCTGGCCCACACGCCCCTGGGCCGCAGCCTGCTGCAAGGAATGAACGCATGACACCCGACCCCGGCCCGCTGCACCCCTCCCTGCCGTCCGCCCCGTCGCGCCGCACGCTGCTGCAGGCTGGCAGCCTGGTGCTGCTGCTGGGCACACAGCAAATTGCGCGGGGCGCCACCATTTTGGCGGTGCGCGTGTGGCCGGCGCCCGAGTATTCGCGCGTCACCATCGAATCCGACGGTCAACTCACCACCAAGCAGTTTTTCGTTACCACCCCGCCCCGCCTGGCGCTGGACATTGAAGGCATCGACCTGAGCCCCGAACTGCGCGAGCTGGTGGCCAAGGTCAACCCCGACGACCCCAACATTGCCGGCATCCGCGCGGGCCAGAACACGCCGGGGGTGGTGCGTCTGGTGATTGATCTCAAGCAGGCTGCGCTGCCCCAGGTGTTTACGCTCCCGCCCGTGGCCGCCTACCGCCACCGGCTGGTGGTGGACCTGTACCCCGCAGAACCCGTGGACCCGCTGGAAGCCCTGATTGCCGAGCGCCTGCGGGATGCGCCCTCTGCAGCAACGTCCCCCACCGCATCCAAAGAGCCTGCAACGCCCGTCGTCCCCCGCTCCCGCGCACCGCAGCCCGCCACAGCCACAGCCCCCGCCGAGCCCGACCCGCTGGGCGAGCTGATGGCCCAGCGCGCCACGCGTGCGCTGCCGCCCGAGGCACCGCCCCCTGCTGCCCCAGTGGCGGTGGCCACTGCCGCAGCCCCGGCGCAGGCCAGCGCGCGCGGCACTGCCAGCACCCGTGCCAGCGCCACGCAGACCGACCGCATCATCATCGTGGCGCTGGACCCTGGCCATGGTGGCGAAGACCCTGGCGCCATCGGCCCGGCGGGCACCCGCGAAAAAGACGTGGTGCTGCGCGTGGCCCACCTGCTGCGCGACCGCATCAACGCCACCACCGTGGGCGGCAACCCCATGCGCGCCTACCTCACGCGCGACGGTGACTATTTCGTGCCCTTGGGCACCCGTGTCGAGAAGGCGCGGCGCGTGCAGGCCGACCTGTTTGTCAGCATCCATGCCGACGCATTCACCACGCCCGCCGCACGCGGCGCCAGCGTGTTTGCGCTGAGCCAGGGCGGTGCCTCCAGCACTGCGGCGCGCTGGCTGGCGAACAAGGAGAACCAGGCCGACCTGGTGGGGGGGCTCAACGTGCAGTCCAGAGACCGGCATGTGCAACGCGCCCTCCTCGACATGAGCACCACGGCGCAGATCAACGACAGCCTGCGCCTGGGCACGGTGCTGCTGGGCGAGATCGGCAACGTGGGCAAGCTGCACAAGCCCCGGGTGGAACAGGCCGGGTTTGCCGTGCTCAAGGCCCCCGACATTCCCAGCGTGCTGGTGGAAACCGCCTTCATCAGCAACCCCGAAGAAGAAGCGCGCCTGCGCAGCAACGCCTACCAGGTGCAGCTGGCAGATGCACTGATGCGCGGCATCTCGCGGTATTTCGCCAAAAACCCGCCGCTCGCCCGCAGCCGGTCGGTGTAAGGGCGTTTTTGCAATGTAATTTCGGCCACTTCACCCCGCTGAACAGGAGACACCCCCATGGCACTTACCCACACCCCTTCTGGCCAGGTCGTCAGTGTCCTTCCGCTGGGTGACCGGCTGGCACAGGCCACCTCCAGCGCCATCCTCAAGGCGGGCCAGCTCGAAGTCATGCGCGTGGTGCTGCCCGCCGGCAAGAGCATGCGCGAGCACCAGACCCCCGGTGAGATCACCGTGCAATGCCTGGAAGGCACGGTGCATTTTCAGTCTGGCGGCGCCACGCATTTGCTGCGCGCGGGCGATCTGGTGCACCTGCAGCCACGGGCACTGCACGCACTGACGGCGGTACAAGACGCCTCGCTGCTGGTCACCATCTGCCTGGTTGCGGGCTGACCGGGCCCGGGGGCCCGAGCCGCCGACACACGGGCTGCAGGCTGCAGGCTGCAGGCTGCAGGCCGCAGGCGGCCATGGGCTGGGCAATGTGGCCACCCCACGCATGCCTTGTCCTACACGCTCTGGCCGGAGGCTCCTACACCGCAGCCGCGAGCAGGGCGCGATAGTGGGCCCATGCCCTTGTGGCGGCCCTGACTGCACCTCCAGTCCCGGCTTGGCCACCCATCTTAAAAGGAACCCCTCCATGAATACCCGTCTTGTCCTTGCCTCCACCTTTTGTGCCGCCGCCCTTGCCCTGGGTGGATGCGCCTCCAATCCCACCAACACCCAGATCGGCACCGGCGTAGGCGCCGTGGTCGGGGGAGTTGCCGGAAACGCCGTGCTGGGCGGCACGCTGGGCACCGTGGGGGGTGCCGCAGCCGGCGCCCTCATCGGCCACGAACTCGGCGAAGACCGCGATCAACGCAAGCCACGCCGTTAATCCAGTCCTGTCAAAAGAGTGCCTGGCACGGGTTGATTCCGCGCCAGGCACTCTTTTTTTGTGGGGCAGTCAGGCCACGGTGGCCTTGCGGCCAGCTCGCCAGGCGCCAAAAATAGCGATCAGTCCGGGTATGAAAATCATGGCCCAAATGATCTTGTCCAGGTTTTCTTTCACCCAGGCAAAGTTGCCAAAAAAGTAGCCGGCAGAGCAGATTCCCAGCACCCACAGCAGGGCTCCGCCCACGTTGAAGGCGGTGAACTTGCCGCGCGACATCTCGGCCACGCCGGCCACAAAGGGCGCGAAGGTGCGAATGAAGGGCATGAAGCGCGCGATCACGATCGTGATGCCGCCATAGCGCTCGTAAAAATCATGCGCCTGCTGAAACGCCCGGCGGTTAAACCAGCGCGAATCCTCCCACTGAAAAACCTTGGGGCCGAAATAGCGCCCGATGGAGTAGTTGCACTGGTCGCCCAAAATGGCCGCCACCACCAGCAGCGTGCAGGCCAGCGGAAAATTCAGCAGCCCGGCACCGCACAGCGCACCCACGATGAACAGCAGCGAGTCGCCCGGCAAAAAAGGCATGACCACCAGCCCGGTCTCCACGAACACGATCAGAAACAGCAGCGCATACACCCAGGCGCCATAGCTGGTGACAAAGGCTTCGAGGTATTTGTCGACATGCAGGATGAAGTCGATCAGAAAGGTCACTAATTCCATGGGGGGTTCCGGCAACACAAAGGCAGCGCGCATTATCCCCACCGCCCGGCGCCGCCCGCCCGATGCCCCTGCAAGGCCCCGCCCTAAAATCGCCCGGGTGAACGACACCCTGCACTCCCCACCGCCCCGCCGCCCCATCCGCGACCTGCCCGACGAGCTCATCAGCCAGATCGCCGCCGGCGAAGTGGTGGAACGCCCCGCCTCGGTGGTGCGCGAGCTGGTGGACAACGCCCTGGACTCGGGCGCCACGCAGATCACCGTGCGCCTGCTGGCGGGTGGCGTGCGCCTGATTGCGGTGGAAGACGATGGCTGTGGCATTCCGCACGACGAACTGCCCATTGCCCTGCGCCGCCACGCCACCAGCAAGATCACCAGCCTGCACGACCTGGAAACCGTTGCCACCATGGGGTTTCGGGGCGAAGCGCTGGCCGCCATCGGCTCGGTATCCGAGATGGCGCTGTTGTCGCGCCCCGCGCACCAGACCAGCGCCTTCCTGCTCGACGCCCGCAGCGGCGAGCTGCGTCCGACAGCGCGTGGCACCGGCACCACGGTGGAGGTGAAAGAACTGTTCTTTTCCACCCCGGCGCGCCGCAAGTTCTTGAAAACCGATGCCACCGAGCTGGCCCACTGCGTCGAATCGGTGCGCCGCCACGCGCTGGCGCGGCCCGATGTGGGCTTTGCCATCTGGCACGAGGGCAAACTGGTCGAGCAGTGGCGCGCCACCCTGGTGCCGGGCGATGCCAACGTGCAGGACGCTTTGGCGCGCCGGCTGGCCGACGTGCTGGGCGACGACTTCGTGGCGCAATCGGTGGACGTGCGCCACACCGAGGGGCGCGTCACCGTCACCGGCCGCGCAGGCCTGCCCGACGCGGCGCGCTCGCGCGCCGACCAGCAATACTGCTATGTCAACGGCCGCTTTGTGCGCGACAAGGTGCTCACGCACGCCGCGCGCAGCGCCTACGAAGACGTGCTGCACGGCCACAAGCAGCCCGTGTATGCGCTGTATGTCGAGATCGACCCCGCACGCGTGGACGTCAACGTGCACCCCACCAAGATCGAGGTGCGCTTTCGCGACAGCCGCGAGGTACACCAGGCCGTGCGCCACGCGGTAGAGAACGCGCTGGCCGCCCCCCGCGTCGCCGCGCTGGCTGCCGCCGAGGCCGCGCACACGCCTGAAACGGCCACGGCGCAGAGCGCCACCGTCGATTTCAAGCAAAAACAGGCGCAAGCCCTTATGTGGCAAGCGCAAGCAGCTATTAAATTTGATGACCGAGGCCACCAGGTAGCAGACCTCCAAGCGCTGTGGGGGCCCCGAAAAGACAGCGAGACGGTGTGGCCCACCGGGCCGACTGCACCCGGGATGAACGCGCCGGGCGCAGCCTACGCGCCAGAGACGGGCACCCTGCGCACGCCGCTGACGCCCCCCGCATTCATCGCCCACCCCGCGGACATGCCTGCCCCGGGCAACGGCAGCGCTGCCGATGGAGCTGCCTGGCCGCTGGGCCGCGACGGCCAGGAGATCGCCTGGCCGCTGGGCCGCGATAGCCAGGAGATCGCTTGGCCCCTGGGCCGCGCGGTGGCCCAACTGCATGGCGTGTACATCCTGGCTGAGAACGCCCAGGGGCTGGTGCTGGTAGACATGCACGCCGCCCATGAGCGCATCGTCTATGAACGCCTCAAGGCCCAGGTGGACAGCGGCGCCCGCATTGCGAGCCAGCCGCTGCTGATACCCGCCACGTTCGCGGCCACGCCCGAAGAAGTGGCCACCGCCGAAGAATCGGCAGAGGTGCTGGCCACGCTGGGCCTCGAAGTGGTGCCCTTCTCCCCCAAGACGCTGGCGGTGCGCGCCGTGCCCACCACGCTGGCACAAGGTGACCCGGTGGAACTGGCCCGCAGCGTGCTGGCCGAGTTGGCTGCCCACGACGCCAGCACGGTGGTGCAACGCGCCCGCAATGAAATCCTGGGCACCATGGCCTGCCACGGCGCCGTGCGCGCCAACCGCAAACTCACCCTCGACGAGATGAACGCCCTGCTGAGGCAGATGGAAGTGACCGAGCGCAGTGACCAGTGCAACCACGGCCGCCCGACGTGGCGGCAGCTCTCGATGAAAGAGCTGGACGGGCTGTTTTTGCGCGGGCGGTAGTGACTCCTCGGGACGCCTGAGGTCACGGCCCCAACGGCCGACAGAGCGATCAAGCGACGCGCAGCGCTCGCACAAGCGCTGCCGAAAGCCAGCGCTCCCGCGCAAGCGGCCGCCAATCGTCCCACGTGCAGGCGCTGGGAGCATCCCCCTTGAGGGGATGGCGCGCAGCGCCTCCGGGGGGCTTCAGTTATCCCGCGCGGCCTTGGCGGTGTCGGGGAAGTCGCTGAACACGCCATCCACCCCCAGCGCATAAAACAGCTTGTACTCGGCCTTGGGGTCGCCCTTGAAGTCCGATGCCAGGCGCTTGGCCTCGCTGCGGAAGGTGTAGGCGTGCACGAACAGGCCGGCCGCATGCGCATTGGGCACCACAGCGGTGGCGGGCATCATCACGCGGTCGCGCTCGTCGATCTTGCCGTCGCCGTTCAGGTCGTCGGCCTTGGCGTCGTTGTTGGCGTCCACTTGCTTGGAAGGGATCAGGTAGGGCTTCCAGGGGCCGATGCCGTCGGCATAGGTTTTCACCTCTTTCAGGCCTTCGGGGGTAAGCAGGCTGGCGAAGGTGCGCTTGTCGCCGGCCACGGCAAAGTCGTAGGGCTTGTCGTAGGGCGCCACGAGCGACATGCTGCCGTCGGCCTTCACGTCGTCGGCATCCACCAGTTGCACCAGGCGGATCTGTGTCTTGCTGCGCAGGTATTTCAGGTTGGACACCTCGAAGGACTGCACGATCACAGGCGATGCCTTGGTGGTGTAGCCATAATTGGCCAGTGTGGCCAGCAGGCGGTCTTCGAGCTTCAGGCCCAGGTTGGCATGGTAAGTGGGGTGCTTGGTTTCAGGGTACACACCCACGGTGCGGCCGACCTTGCTGCCTTCGCTCTTGGCCAGGTCCAGCACCTCATCGAGCGTGGGAATCTGGAACTTGCCGTTGTACTGTGGGTCGCGGTCGGACAGGGGCTGAATGGCGCGCAGGGTCTTGATTTCGGCCAGCGTGAAGTCCGATGCGAACCAGCCTTCCTCTTCCACGCCATCGACCACCTTCTTGGTCTTGCGGCTGGCAAATTCTGCGCGGGTGGAGACATCGGTGGTGCCGGTGATGTTGGGCTCGTGGCGGGCGACGAGCACGCCATCCTTGGTGGCCACCAGATCGGGCTCGATGAAATCGGCGCCCATGTCGATGGCCTTTTTGTAGCCCTCGAGCGTGTGGTCGGGCAGATAGCCCGACGCGCCCCGGTGGCCAATCACCAGCGGCCGATCGCCCGTGAGCGTAGGGTAGCGCGCATCATCGCTGCCACCGCACGCAGCCAGCGCCGCGGCCAGTGTCAGACCCAGAACCCCGGCTCTTGCCGCTTGTTGTTTGTGCATGTTGTTCGTCCCTCTTTGGCGTAGTGAAAGCAGACCACTGTGGCGAGAAACGGTGACAAGCGCATGACATGGCAACGCACCAGAACCGACCGCCAGAGCGCACCAAAACAGCCCTTCAGCGCACCAAAAACTCGCACGGCGCGCGAAATGCCCCACGACTGTGCGCAGTTTGTGCATGAGCGCATGTGTTTTTGACATAATCCGTTGCTGCAACGCCGCATTCTTCGTTTTTTGCACAGAAAGCCCCTTTCCATGAAGTACGACTCCGTAGACAGCTTCCTTGCGCAGGTCGCGCAGCGCAACCCTGGTCAACCTGAATTTCTGCAGGCTGTCACCGAAGTCATGGAAAGCCTTTGGCCCTTCATTGAAAAGCACCCCCGCTACGCCGAACACGGCCTGCTGGAGCGTCTGGTTGAGCCCGAGCGCGTGGTGATGTTCCGCGTGTCGTGGGTGGACGACCATGGCACCGTGCAGGTCAACCGCGGCTACCGCATCCAGCACAGCATGGCCATTGGCCCCTACAAAGGCGGTCTGCGGTTTCACCCCTCGGTGAACCTGTCGGTGCTGAAGTTCCTGGGGTTCGAACAAACCTTCAAGAACGCGCTGACCACGCTGCCCATGGGCGGCGGCAAGGGCGGCTCCGACTTCGACCCCAAGGGCAAGAGCCCCGCAGAAGTCATGCGCTTTTGCCAGGCTTTTGTGTCGGAACTGTTCCGCCATGTCGGCGCCGACACCGATGTACCTGCCGGTGACATCGGCGTGGGCGGCCGCGAGGTGGGCTACATGGCCGGCATGTACAAGAAGCTCAGCAACCGTGCCGACTGCGTGTTCACGGGCAAGGGCCTGTCGTTTGGCGGCTCGCTGATCCGCCCCGAGGCCACTGGCTACGGCACGGTGTACTTTGCGCAGGAAATGCTCAAGACCCGCGGCCAGTCGTTTGACGGCAAGACCGTGTCGGTGTCCGGCTCGGGCAACGTGGCGCAATATGCAGTTGAAAAAGCCATGGCCCTGGGTGCCAAGGTCGTCTCGGTTTCCGACTCCAGCGGCACCGTGTACGACAAGGACGGGTTCACGCCCGAAAAGCTGGCCATCCTGATGGAAGTGAAGAACCACAAATACGGCCGCGTCAACGACTACGCCCAGCTGGTGGGTGCCGAGTTCCAGGCCGGCAAGACGCCATGGCATATCCCCGTGGACGTGGCCCTGCCTTGCGCCACGCAAAACGAACTCAACGCCGACGATGCCGCCACGTTGATCAAAAACGGCGTGCTGTGCGTGGCCGAAGGCGCCAACATGCCCTCCACCATCGAAGCGGCCAAAGCGTTTGAAGCCGCTGGCGTGCTGTACGCGCCCGGCAAGGCATCGAATGCCGGTGGCGTGGCCACCTCGGGCCTGGAAATGAGCCAGAACGCTGCCCGCCTGTCGTGGCCCGCCGAAGAAGTGGACGCCCGCCTGCTGCAAATCATGCAAGGCATCCATGCTGCCTGCCTGAAGTATGGCCAGCGCGCCGATGGCTCCATCAGCTACATCGACGGCGCCAACATCGCCGGCTTTGTGAAGGTGGCCGACGCCATGCTGGCACAGGGTGTGGTGTAAGCCACCCACGCGCATTCGCGCACCAGCATCAAGGGGCTTCGGCCCCTTTTTTTTGGCTGCGGCAGCTTGCAGGCTATGCTTGATGCTTGATACAAATTGCCACAAGTCACGGGATTCACAGTGGAAATATTCAGCTTTCTGAACGCCATGGTCGAGAAGGGTGGCTCCGACCTATTCTTCAGCGTGGGCGCGCCCGTCAATCTCAAGATCGAAGGCGTCACCCACCCCCTGAAAATGCCTGCGCTGCATCCCGGGCAAGTCAAGCAGCTGGCCTATTCGGTGATGAACGAAAAGCAGATCAGCGAGTTCGAGGCCAAGATGGAGATGAACCTCTCCATCTCGGCTGAAAACCTGGGGCGCTTTCGGGTGAATGTGTTTGTGCAGCGCGGCGAGACCGGCATGGTGGTGCGCTACATCAAGAGCAAGATTCCGCCGCTGGCGGCACTGGGCCTGCCGCCAATCCTTGAAAAGCTCGTGCTGCGCAAGCGCGGGCTGGTGCTGGTGACCGGGGCCACCGGGTCGGGCAAATCGACCACGCTGGCTTCCATGATCAACTACCGCAACGAAAACGTGACCGGGCACATCCTCACCATCGAGGATCCGCTGGAGTTTCTGCACGCCCACAAGCGCTCGGTGGTGAACCAGCGGGAAGTGGGTATCGACACCCTGTCGTATGAAGATGCGCTCAAGAACGCGCTGCGCGAGGCGCCCGACGTGATCATGATCGGCGAGATCCGCGACCGCCAGACCATGAAACAGGCCATTTCCTACGCAGAGACCGGCCACCTGTGCCTGTCCACGCTGCACGCCAACAATGCCAACCAGGCGATGGAACGGGTCATCAACTTCTTCCCCGAAGACGCGCACCACCAGTTGCTCCTGGACCTGAGCCTGAACCTGGCAGGCGTGGTGTCGCAGCGGCTGATTCCGGGTCTGCACGAAAAGCTGGTGCCGGCGGTCGAGGTGATGCTCAACTCGCCCTACATCGCCGATCTGATCGCCAAGGGCGAGTTTTCGGGCATCAAGGAGACCATGGGGCGCAGCACCGAAATCGGCATGTGCACCTTTGACCAGGCGCTGTACGCGCTGTACACGGAAGGCCGGATTTCGCTGGAGGAAGCCCTGCACAATGCCGATTCCCGCACCGATCTGGCCCTGCGTGTGCGGCTGGCAGCCGGCGTGAGCACATCGGATGCGGGGGAGCTGTCCATCGACACGTCCACGCCCCTGCAGTCGGCGTCCCGCCTGTCTTGAGCGGCCTCCAACACGGGTTGTGCCCGGGGCCTGGCAAGGCTTTGACTGCTGCCGGCATCTGCTACCCTCCAGCGCATGTCTGACGCTTCCAACGCCCCGGCACACACGGGTGCTGCGGCCATGCCAGCCTGGCTGGTCATTGGCCTGCTGGCGCTGCTGCTGGGCCTGCAGCCGGTCACCACCGATCTTTATCTGCCCGCGCTGCCCACGCTCAAGGCACAACTGCTGGCCAGCATGGCGCAATCGCAACTCACGCTCACGGCCTTGCTGCTGGCGTTTGGCTGCTCGCAGGTGGTTTGGGGGCCGCTGTCGGACCGCTGGGGGCGCCGCCCCATCCTGCTCCTGGGGCTGACCGCCTATGTGGCGGCCGCACTGGGCTGCGCCCTCGCGCAATCGATGGAGTCACTGATCTTCTGGCGCACCGTACAGGGCGCCGCCATGGGCGCCGGCGTGATGGGTGCACGCGCCGTGGTGCGCGACCTGTATGCCCCGGTGCAAGGGGCCCACGCCATGTCGCGTGCGCTCACGGGCCTGGGCATCATTGCGTGCCTGAGCCCGCCGCTGGGCGGCCTGCTGGCGGGGCAGCTGGGCTGGCGCGCCACGATGGCGGCACTGGCGTGCTTTGGCGGCATGGCGCTGCTGCTGGTCCTGCTGCGATTTGAAGAAACCCTGGCCCGCCCCAATCCGCAGGCCCTGCGCCCTGCGCACCTGGCGCGCACCTGGGGGCAGATCCTGCGCCACCCTACCTTTTTGGCCTACTCGGCCACCACGACCTTCACCTATGCGGGGCTGTTCACGTACCTGGCGGCCTCGTCGTTCACCTTCATCCAGGTGCTGGGCTGGAGCCCCACGGCCTATGGGCTGCTGCTGTCGTGCAACGCAGCGATGTACATCACCGGCACGGTGCTGTGCCGGCGCCTGCTGGTGCGCTGGGGGCTGCGCCGCAGCATTGCGCTGGCGGGCCTGCTCAGCGCCACAGGGGGCACGCTGATGGGTGTATTCGCGCTGGCTGGCGTACAAAACGGCTGGGCCTATGCCCTGCCGTTTCTGCTCTACCAGATCGCGCATGGCATCCACATGCCCTGCAGCCAGAGCGGCGCCGTGGGCCCCTTTCCGCATGCCGCCGGCACGGCCGCCGCACTGAACGGCTTTGTCATGATGCTGGTGGCGTTTGGGGTGGGCCAATGGCTGGGCCAGCGCATGGACGGCACGGTGCTGCCGCTCGCCTTGGGCGTGTGGTTCTGGGGCGTGTGCGCCGCCCTTGCCGCGTGGACACTGGTGCAGAAATTCGGGGAGCCGACCAAGGCATGAATACACCGCTACCCATCATCGCCATTGCCGGGCCCACGGCCTCAGGCAAAACGGCCGGCGCGCTGGCGCTGGCGGCCGTGCTGGCACCGCGCCTGCCGGTCGAGATCATCAGCGTGGATTCGGCCCTGGTGTACCGCAGCATGGACATTGGCACCGCCAAACCCACGCGCGCCGAGCTGGCCGCCGTGCCGCACCACCTGATCGACATCCGCGACCCGTTGCAGGCCTACAGCGCCGTCGAGTTTGTGCAGGATGCCGAGCGGCTAATGGCCGAGATCCGCGCGCGCGGCGCCCTGCCACTGCTGGTGGGCGGCACCATGCTGTATTTCAAGGCACTGTTTGACGGCATTGACGACATGCCCCCCGCCGACGCTGCCGTGCGTGCGCGGCTGGAGGCCCAGGCGTTTGACCAGGGCTGGCCCGCGCTGCACGCTGAACTGGCCCGCGTGGACCCCGCCACCGCCGCACGACTGGCGCCCGCCGACAGCCAGCGCATCCAGCGTGCGCTGGAGGTGTGGCATGTTTCGGGCCAACCCATCTCCCACTTTCACACTACAAAAAAGAGAGCTACTAGCGCAGACTCCATAAGCGCTACCGCCCTTTTTTCTTTGGAGCCCGAAGACCGCGCCTGGCTGCACGAGCGCATTGCACGGCGCTTTGACGCCATGCTGGCGGAAGGCTTTGTGGACGAAGTGCGCCAGTTGCGTGCGCGCGGCGACCTGCACCCCGACCTGCCGTCGATGCGCTGCGTGGGCTACCGCCAGGCCTGGGAAGCTCTCGATGCCCAAACGGCGGCCGGCCCCGAAGCACCGCTGGACCTGGCCGGGCTGCGCGAGCGCGGCATTGCCTCCACCCGCCAGTTGGCCAAGCGCCAGATCACCTGGCTGCGCAGCATGCCGCACCGCCACACCATTGCCTGCGACCAGCCCGATGCCACCGCCCGCCTGGTGCAGGCCGTGCTGCACCGCCTGGAGCGCACGGAGCACGGCGCGCCATGAACAGCGTTCTTCACGTCGAGGCCCTGGCCAAGCACTACGGCGGCACGCCGGTGTTTGCCAACGTGCAGTTCACGGTGCAGCCGGGGGAGTTTGTGGCCATCGTGGGCGACTCGGGCGTGGGCAAATCCACCCTGCTCAACTGCCTGGCGGGGCTGGACCACTGGGATGCGGGGCGCATCGTGCATGGCGACACCGACTTGGCGCCGCTGGATGAAGCGCAGCGCGCCCTGTGGCGGCGCGCCCATGTGGGGTTTGTGTTTCAGGCCTTTCATGTGCTGCCCCACCTCAGCGTGGCGCAGAACGTAGCCTTGCCGCTCATGCTGCTGGACCGCACCGAACCCGATCGGGTGCAGCACATGCTGGCAGCCGTGGGCCTGGCCGACCTGGGCGAGCGCCTGCCCCAGCAACTGAGCGGTGGCCAACTGCAGCGCGTGGCCATTGCGCGCGCCCTGGTGCACCGCCCCGGGTTGCTGCTGGCCGATGAACCCACCGGCAACCTGGACCCCGGAACGGCCGCGCGTGTGATGGACCTGCTGCTCGCGCAGACGCGCGAACACGATGCTTCGCTGGTGCTGGTCACGCACTCCGACGCCGCCGCCGCGCGCGCCGACCGGGTGCTGCGCCTCACAGCCGACGGTATCGCCAACTGAGCACGGCACCAGCCATGCCGAGCGACAGACAGTCGCCGGCCCCCGCTTATTCGATGGAGAGCCGCTGCGCGTTGCCGCCCTGCTTTTTGGGCAGCGTGAGCGTCAGCACGCCGTTGTCGTATTTGGCCTTGGCCTGCGCGGCATCCACATCGACGGGCAACTGAAAACTGCGCGCCACCGAGCCGAAATAGCGCTCGGAACGCAGCACCTTCTCGCCCTCTGTCTTCTGGTCATGCTGGCGCACCTCGGCGCGCAGGCTGACCACATTGCCGTCGATCGAGACATGAATGTCCTCCTTGGGCACACCGGGCACTTCGGCCTGCACGGTGTAGCCGCCATCGGTTTCCTTCACATCCACCTTGATCTGCGAGGGCGTCGGTACACCGTCGCCATGCAGTGGACGCACATAAAAGCCGGGGGCGATGTCCTTGAAGAAGTCATCGAACAAACTGCCACGTGTAACCAGAGAATTCATGGTGAAGCTCCTGAACGTAAGGGTTGGACAACCGGGCCGGCAAGGAAGAGCACCAGCCCCAAGTCCAACATACGAACAGGCTGGCCCGATTTCAAGAGCCGCTGCGGTTGCGTTTGATCTGTCTCAATGGCCTGCCCTGTCTGTGCTGGGCCGTCACAATCGGGTCATGCTTGCACTGCTTCGCACCTTCTCCTGGCAAGAGTTGCGCCACCATCCCTGGCGCAGCGCCGCCGCAGTGGCCGCCGTGATGCTGGGCGTAGCGCTGGCCTTTGCCGTGCATGTGATCAACACCTCGGCCCTCGATGAGTTTTCGCAGGCCGTGCGCGCCGTGAACGGCCAGCCCGATCTGGAGCTGCGCGCCATGCAGGGCCCGTTGCCCGAAGCGCTTTATGCGCAGCTGGCCAACCACCCGCAGGTGGCGCGTGCCAGCCCCTGGCTGGAGCTGTCCACCATGGCCCAGGTGGATGCCCCACCGACCACACAGCCCGCCACGCCACCAGCCACCGCACCAGCGGTGGCACCCGCGCCCGCACCCGCCCGCGTGGTGCTGCGGGTGGTGGGGGCCGATGCGCTGCTGCTGCCTGCCGTGGCGCCCGCGCTCATGCCCCGCGCGTTTGCCACCAGCGAGCGGCTGGCCATGCTGGCGCCGGCCACCGTGTTTCTCAACGCGGCGGCCTTGCAGGCCCTGGGCCTGGCGACAGATGGCAGTGGCCCGGCACAGCTGCAGCTGCAGGCCGGCCCGCACGGATCGCACACGGTGCGCGTGGCGGGCACCGTGGCAGCGGGTGGCGCGCCCCTGGCCGTGATGGACATCGGCGCGGCGCAGGACCTGTGGGGGCAAGGGGGTCGCCTCACCCGCATTGATCTGCAACTGCAACCGGGCGCCGACCGCACGGCATTTGCGCAGGCGCTGCAATCACTGCCCGGCTGGCCCGCCAACGCCGTGCTGGCCGAGCCTGGCGATGCCGTGCAGCGAATCGGCAACCTGTCGCGCGCCTACCGCGTCAACCTGACGGTGCTGGCGCTGGTGGCGCTGTTCACGGGGGCATTTCTGGTGTTTTCGGTGCTGGCGCTCAGCGTGGCGCAGCGCGCGCCCCAGTTTGCGTTGCTGGCGGTGCTGGGCGCCACGCCGCGCCAGCGCCTGGCGCTGGTGCTGGCCGAGTCGGCCCTGCTGGGGCTGGTGGGCAGTGCCGCCGGCATTGCGCTGGGCACGGCGCTGGCGGCCACCGCGCTGCAACTGCTGGGGGGCGACCTGGGTGGCGGCTACTTTGCCGGCGTACAACCGACGCTGCACTGGAGCGGCCCGGCTGCGCTGCTCTACGGCGCACTGGGTGTTGTCGCCGCGCTGGTGGGGGGCTGGTGGCCCGCGCGTGCCGCCCGCAATCTGCCGCCTGCGCAAACGCTCAAGGGTCTGGGCGCCACGGCTGGCCCAGGGGCAGGCGCTACTACGGGTATCATTTTGATAGCTGCTGGCGCTTTACTGGCAAGCGCTCCACCCATATTCGGCATTGCATTGGCCGCCTACGTCGCAATTGGCTTGCTGCTGGTGGGCGGCATTGCGCTGCTGCCCTGGGGCATGGCCTGGCTGTTGCACCGCCTGCGCCCGTTGGCGGCCAGCCATCTGCTGCTGATGCTGCCCCTGGAGCGCGCGCGCCGCATGCGCGGCACGGCCGCCATTGCGGTGGGCGGCGTAGTGGCCAGCTTGAGCCTGGCCGTGGCGCTGACGGTGATGGTGGCCAGCTTTCGCGGCTCGGTCACCCAATGGCTCGATGCGGTGCTGCCATCTCCGCTGTATGTGCGCTCGGCCCTGAGTGCGGCAGGGGGCGAATCGGCCCTGCTGCCGCCGGGGTTCGACGAAGCCGTGGCGCAGTTGCCCGGCGTGGACCGCGTGCAACCCCTGCGCATCGGCCCGCTACAGCTGGACGCCGCACGCCCCGCCCTCACGCTGATGAGTCGCCCGCTGGGCAGCGATCCCGCGCGCGCGCTGCCGCTGGTGGCTGCGGCGCTGCCCGTGCCCGAAGGCCGCATGGGGGTTTACATCAGCGAGGCGGTGGTGGACCTGTATGGCCTGCAGCCCGGCATGGAGTGGCCCGCACTTTCAAGGTCTTTTAGCCCTCTGAAGCATGATGGACAAGCGCAATCAGCTCTATTTTTTATAGCAGGCGTATGGCGCGACTATGCCCGCCAGTCGGGCACCGTGGCCATGGACCTGGCCGACTACCTGCGCCTGACGGGCGACACACGTGCCAGCGATCTGGCACTGTGGCCCCGCGATGGCACCGACCTGGCGCAGTTACAGCAGGCGATCCGCGCGCTGGCCGGGCCCGATGCTGGCACAGAGGCCCCCACGGAGGCAGGCGCAGCAGGGCTGGAATTTGTCTCGTCCGGTTCCATCCGCGAGCGCTCGCTGCGCATCTTCGACCGCAGCTTTGCCGTCACCTACTGGCTGCAGGCGGTGGCCATTGGTATCGGCCTGTTTGGTGTTGCGGCCAGCTTCAGCGCGCAGGTGCTGGCACGGCGCAAGGAGTTCGGTTTGCTGGCCCACCTGGGCCTCACACGCCGCCAGATTCTGGCCGTGGTAGCCGGCGAAGGCGCGGCATGGACCGGCGTGGGCGCAGCCGTGGGGGTGCTGCTGGGCCTGGCCGTGGCATTTGTGCTGGTGCACGTGGTCAACCCGCAAAGCTTTCACTGGACCATGGATCTGCGCGTGCCCGCAGCCCGCTTGCTGGCACTGTGCGCCGTGGTGGTGGCCTCAGGCACCCTTACGGCCTGGCTGGCGGGCCGGGCGGCAGCCGGACAGGATGCGGTGCTGGCCGTCAAGGAAGACTGGTAGGTCCGGCCGGATGCCCGCTAAACCCTACAACCGGCCCGAAAGCATTGAAAGACAATTCACGCCATGCCCGCGCAGCCCCCATTTTTTGAACCCCACGGCGGGGCCTGCGGCTCTGGCCACGGCACCCCGACCCACCAGCGCCGGTATGCCAGTCAAGCCTGACATGCCAGCCGCGCAGCTGCCCATGCCCCTCACACCGCCGCCCGGGCGCTTTGCCCTGTGCACGCGCCGCCAATGGCTGGCGCTGATCCTGGGGGCGGGCGCGGCCAATGCGCTGGCGCTGCCCGTGCGAACGCTTCAATTTCCGCGCGACCATGGCAGCCACCCGGACCTGCACACCGAATGGTGGTACCTCACGGGCCATGTGCATGCCGAGGGCAGGCTGTGGGGGTTTCAGGTGACGTTTTTCCGCTCGCGGGTGGATGCCACGCAAGGCATGCAGTCGGCCTTTGCGGCCAGGCAGCTGCTGTTCGCCCACGCGGCACTGACCGACATCCAGGGCCAGCGCTTGCACCACGACCAACGCATCGCCCGCGCGGGCTTTGGCGTGGCGCAGGCCAGCGAGTCCGACACGGCCGTCAAGCTGCGCGACTGGTCGCTTGCCAGAACCGCCCTGCCCGACGGCACCCAGCGTGCAGCGCCCGGCAGCGCTGGACAAAGCCCCATCACCAGCGGCAGCCGCTATCTCGCACGGGTCGAGGGCGACGGCTTCGGGCTCGACTTGCGCTGCGACACAGCCCAGCCGCCGCTGCTGCAAGGCCGGCAGGGCCTGTCCCGCAAAGGCCCTGAGGCTGCCCAGGCCAGCTATTACTACAGCCAGCCACAGCTGGCCGTGAGCGGCGCCATTGTGCTGAACGGGCGCAGTATGGTCATTGAAAGCAGCACCACCGACAACGACACCAACCGCGCCTGGCTGGACCATGAATGGAGCGATGCGCTGATGCACCCCGACGCCGTGGGCTGGGACTGGATAGGCATGAACCTCTACGACGGCAGCGCGCTCACGGCGTTTCGCTTGCGGCGCGCCGATGGCTCAACGCTGTGGACGGGTGGCTCGTTCCGCCCGGTGCGCCAGGAGACCCAGGTGTTTGCCAACAACACCGTGGTGTTTGCCGCAGAACGCCACTGGAGCAGCCCCTTGAGCGACGCCCGCTACCCGGTGCAATGGCTGGTGACAACCCCCGCTGGCCAGTTTGGTGTGCGTGCGCTGCTGGACGACCAGGAGCTCGACAGCAGCAGCTCTACCGGGGCGATTTACTGGGAAGGCCTGTCGGAGTTGCGCAATGGCGCGGGCGAAGCCGTTGGCCGGGGCTATCTGGAAATGACGGGATACAAAAAGCCGCTGCGCTTGTGACGCAACGGCCTATGGCTGCAAAAAATGGGCGACTCCGATCGATTCGGGCGAATCAGCCTTTGTTGCCCGCCTTGCGGCGAACCAGCCAGGCAATGATTTCGCCCATGATGCCGCGGCGGAATGCCAGCACGCAGATCACAAAAATCAGGCCCGTCACCATGGTGACCGACTCACCCAGCGTGTTGAACCATTCCACGCTGGTCAGCGTGGCCAGGAAGCTGCCGATTTCACCCAGCTTGTTCTCCAGCAACACCACCACGGCCGAGCCCACCAACGGCCCCGACAGCGTGCCAAGGCCACCCACCAGCGTCATCAGCACCACATGGCCCGATGCAGTCCAGTGCACATCGCTGAGCGTGGCAAACCCCAGCACCAGGGTTTTGAGCGAGCCGGCCAGCCCCGACAGCGCAGCCGACAGCACAAACGCCAGCAGCTTGAAGCGGTTGGTGTCGTAGCCCAGCGAAATGGCACGCGGCTCGTTTTCCTTGATGGCCTTGAGCACCTGACCATAGGGCGAGTGCACGGTGCGCACGATCAGCAAAAACGCCGCCACCACCACGACCAGCACCACGTAGTACATGGCCAGGTCATTTTGCAGATCAAACACACCAAACAGCTTGCCGCGTGGCACGCCTTGCAGCCCGTCTTCACCACCGGTAAAGGGCATCTGCAGGCAGATGAAGAACAGCATCTGCGCCAGTGCCAGCGTAATCATCGTGGAGTAGATGCCTGTGCGGCGAATGGCAAAGAAACCGACCACCAGGCCCAGCAACGCGCCGCTGGCCGTGCCCAGCAGCAGGCCGATTTCGGGGGTAAAGCCCCACACCTTCATGGACTGGCCTGCCACATAGGCCGAACCCCCCAGAAAGGCCGCATGGCCAAAAGACAGCATGCCGGTGTAGCCAAGCAGCAGGTTGAAGGCGGAGGCAAACAGCGCGAAGCACATCAGCTTCATCACGAACACCGGGTAGGCGCCCAGCAACGGCGCCACCAGCAGGCCGATGAACAACAGGCCGTAGCCAATAGCGGTAAGGTTCTTGGAATTCATGTGAACAGCCCCTTATTTTTCTTTGCCGAACAGGCCGGCGGGGCGAATCAGGAGAACGATGACCATGATGACAAACACCACGGTCGAGGATGCTTCGGGATAGAACACCTTGGTGAATCCTTCGACGATGCCCAGGCCCAGCCCGGTCAGGATGGAGCCCATGATGGAGCCCATGCCACCGATCACGACCACGGCAAACACCACGATGATGAGGTTTTGCCCCATCAGCGGAGACACCTGGTACACCGGCGCTGCCAGCACACCGGCAAAGGCCGCCAAACCGGCACCAAACGCATAGGTCAGCGTGATCATCAGCGGCACGTTGACACCAAACGCTTCCACCAGGCGCGGGTTCTCGGTGCCCGCACGCAGGTAGGCGCCCAACTTGGTCTTTTCGATCACATACCACGTGGCAATGCACACCGTGATGGAAGCCACAACCACCCAGGCACGGTAGTTGGGCATGATCATGAAGCCCAGACTGGTGGCGCCTTCGAGCAGCTCAGGGGTGTCATAACCCAGGCCCGAGACACCGTAGATCGAGCGAAAGATGCCCTCGATCAGCAGCGTCAGTCCCAGTGTGAGCAGCAGGCCATACAGATGGTCCAGCTTGTAGATCCAGCGCAGCAGCAGCCGCTCGATCAAAACCCCGAACACCCCCACCACCAGCGGCGCCAGCACCAGCATCAACCAGTAGTTGATGCCGAAGTAGTTCATGGCCATCCAGGTAATCACGGCCCCCATCATGAACAGCGCACCGTGCGCAAAGTTGATGACGTTGAGCAGGCCGAAAATCACGGCCAGCCCGAGGCTGAGGATTGCGTAAAACGAGCCATTGACCAGCCCCAAAAGGAGCTGACTCAAGAGACCCGGCAATGAGACACCAAAAATTTCCATGGCAGGCGGCAGAAGGCGGGGGGTCAGGTCAGGAGCTTATTTCCAGAGAGCGCACTTGCTCTCGGCCTTGGTCGTGAAGATCTGGTCGCCAGGAATCTTCTTGACGACCTTGAAGTAATCCCAAGGCTTGGTTGACTCGGAAGGCTTCTTCACTTGCAGCAGGTACATGTCGTGCACATAGCGGCCATCGGGGCGCAGCGTGCCGGAGGCGTAGAAGTCATTCATCGGCATGGCGCGCCAGGCGGCCATGACCTTGTCGGCATCCACGCTCTTGGCAGCTTCAACGGCCTTGAGGTAATTCATGGTGGCCGAGTAATCAGCCGCCTGAATCGATGTGGGCATGCGCTTGGTCTTGTCGAAGAAACGCTTGCCGAACTTGCGCGTCTCGTCGTTCAGATCCCAATACCAGCTGCTGGTGAATTGCAGGCCTTCGGTGTTCTTGAGACCCAGGCTGTGGATGTCGGTGATGAACAGCAGCAGGCCCGCCATCTTCATCGTCTTGTCAATGCCGAATTCCTTGGCGGCCTTGATGGCATTGATGGTGTCGCCACCCGCATTGGCCAGACCGAGAATTTGTGCCTTGGAGTTTTGCGCCTGCAGCAGGAACGAAGAGAAGTCCGATGCGTTGAGCGGGTGACGCACAGAGCCTGCAACCGTTCCGCCCTTGGCCTTGACGGCGGCAGAGGTGTCCGCTTCGAGTGCCTGACCAAAGGCATAGTCAGCTGTCAGGAAAAACCAGCTCTTGCCGCCCGCATCCACAATGGCCGAGCCGGTGCCGCGGGCCAGCGCCACGGTGTCGTAGGCGTAGTGCACGGTGTAGGGGGTGCATTGCTCATTGGTCAGGGCCGATGAGCCGGCACCACTGTTGACATAGACGCGCTTCTTTTCCGCAGCCACCTTGGCGGCAGCCAGCGCCGTGCCCGAGTTGGTGCCACCGAACAGCATGGTCACGCCCTGTGTGTCGATCCATTCACGCGCCTTGGAGGCGGCGATGTCGGCCTTGTTCTGGTGGTCCGCGCTGATCAATTCGACCGGCATGCCCAGCACCTTGCCGCCAAAGTCGTCGATGGCCATCTGGATCGCCACGGCACCGTTCTTGCCCTCCACGTCGGCATACAGGCTGGACATGTCGGTGATGAAACCGATCTTGACTTTGTCCTGCGCGTGGACGGCCGAAGTGGCCAGGCCGGCTGCGCCGAGCATCAGTGCGAGTGCCTTGAGCTTGTTTTTCATGAATGTCTCCTGTTGTGGTGATAAATGTTGCAAAAACACGGGACGTGGCAGTCCGCCCGCTCAGACGCCGAGAAGGTTGTTGAGCACCGGCATCTTTTCTTCCAGCTCGCTGGCGCCGAATTTCTCGACGATGCGGCCGTGCTCCATCACATAAAAGCGGTCAGCCAGCGGTGCAGCAAAGCGGAAGTTCTGCTCGACCATGACCACCGTGTAGCCGCGTTCGCGCAGCATGATGATCATGCGGGCCAGCGCCTGCACGATGACGGGCGCCAGGCCTTCAGAGATTTCATCGAGCAGCAGCAGCTTGGCGCCGGTGCGCAGGATGCGCGCCACGGCCAGCATCTGCTGCTCACCGCCCGACAGGCGCGTGCCCTGGCTGTGGCGGCGTTCGGCCAGGTTGGGGAACATGGCATAAATTTCATCAATCGACATGCCCTGCGTGCCCGTCTTGAGAACCGGCGGAAGCAGCAGGTTTTCTTCGCACGACAGGCTGGAGAAAATGCCCCGTTCTTCAGGGCAGTAGCCCACGCCCAGGTGCGCAATGCGGTGCGTTGGCATGTGGATGGTCTCCACACCATTGATCTTCACAGAGCCCTTGCGGGCGCCGGTGAGGCCCATGACAGCCCGCATGGTGGTGGTGCGACCAGCGCCGTTGCGCCCGAGCAAGGTCACGACTTCGCCGGGCCGCACCATGATGTCCACGCCATGCAGCACATGCGACTCGCCGTACCAGGCTTCCAGATGGCTGATTTCCAGCGCAGGGGTGTTGGAGGCAGTGGTGGCCATTTCAGTGGGCTCCCTGCAGTTGGCCATCGGTCGTGCCCATGTAGGCTTCCATCACTTGGGGGTTATTCGAAACTTCGGCGTAAGGCCCTTCTGCCAGCACGGCACCACGCTGCAGCACGGTGATGCAATCGGCAATGGTGGACACCACTTTCATGTTGTGCTCGACCATCAGGATGGTCCGGCCAGCCGAGACCTTCTTGATGAGTTGCGTGACGCGGTCCACGTCCTCGTGACCCATGCCCTGCGTGGGTTCATCGAGCAGCATGAGCTCTGGCTCCATGGCCAGCGTGGTGGCGATTTCGAGGGCGCGCTTGCGGCCATAGGGCAGGTTCACCGTGAGTTCGTCGGCCAGGTCTTCCAGGCCCACTTCGGTGAGCAGCTCCATGGCGCGGGCATCGAGCTGGCGCAGGCTGCGCTCGCTGCGCCAGAAATGAAAGGCGGTGCCCAGCTTGCGCTGCAGCCCAATGCGCACGTTCTCCATCAGCGTCAGGTGCGGAAACACCGCTGATATCTGGAACGAACGGATCACGCCGCGGCGCGCGATCTCAGCGGGCTTTTCGCGCGTGATGTCCTGCCCGTTAAAACGGATCAGACCCGAGGTGGGCTCCAGAAATTTGGTGAGCAGGTTAAAGCAGGTGGTCTTGCCGGCGCCATTGGGTCCAATCAGGGCGTGGATGGAGCCACGGCGCACCGACAGGGTCACGTTGCTGACCGCGGTGAAGCCTTTGAACTCTTTGGTCAGGCTTTGTGTTTCAAGAATGACGTCGCTCATTGCGCCTTGATCGCTCCATGGGGATGCTGAGGAAAGAGCCTTGCCGCAAGGTCTCGGAAGATGCGTTTTGTTGAGTTGCATCGTAAGTCCCGGCATGGGCACGCAGGTACTGGGACAAATGCCTATGTATAAATGCCTACGTAAGAACGCCCACCCCACCGCGCCAACACGCGTTTGCGCAACGGGCGTCGCAATGGTCCGTATGGAGCATTCAAGCGGGCGATGGCGCAGCTTCGGGTCACCAAATGGGGTGCCGCCTGCGGCTTCGTTTTTTGTCGGGTGGACGGGGTGCATCCGGCACCACCGGCCGCGGCCGCCGCTATGCACCACCCGAGCTGCCACCACCGTGTAAAAGCACAGGGCCCAAAAGGCACGCGTGCCCACTGTGCACCACCCTTCGGGGCAGCCTACACTGCCCTGATGGCAACATCTTCTCCCCTGCGCGCGCGCGGCGCTCCGCGCTCTCTGTCTGGCCTGCTTCCTTTTTTGCGGCCCTACCGCGCCCAGATTGGTCTGTCGCTGATTTTTCTGGTGCTGGCGGCGGGGGCCACGTTGGCGTTTCCGCTGGCATTGCGCAATCTGATCGATGGAGGCCTGATGGCATCCGACCATGGCGACCAGACGATGGCGCTGCGCGGGCATTTTCTGGCGCTGTTTGGCGTCGCCATCGCCCTCGGCATTTTTTCAGCGGCACGCTTTTACATGGTGAGCTGGCTGGGCGAACGAATCACCGCTGACCTGCGCAATGCCGTCTACAGCCATGTGCTGCGGCAAAGCCCGCAGTTCTTTGAAACCACGCAGACCGGCGAGGTTTTGTCGCGACTGACAGCCGACACCACGCTGGTGCAGACGGTGGTCGGTTCATCACTCTCCATGGGGCTGCGCAATGCCGTCATGGGAGTGGGCGCGCTGGTGATGCTGGTGTGGACCAACCCGTACGTGATGGCGGTTGTCCTATTGGTGTTGGTACTGGTGGTTTTGCCCAGCATGTGGATAGGGCGGCGCGTACGGCGCCTCTCGCGCGACAGCCAGGACCGCGTGGCCGACTCCAGCGCCATCGCGGCCGAGGTGCTCAATGCCGTTCCGGTGGTGCAAAGCTACACGGCCGAAGCGCGTGAGTCGGCTCGCTTTGGCAAAGCCACCGAAAACGCCTTTCTGACCGCCATCCGGCGCACACGTGCGCGCGCTTTTCTTGTGGCGTTCATCATCATTGCCAACGCCGGCCTGCTGCTGTGGGGCCTCTACCGGGGAACCCAGGCTGTGCTGGACGGACAAATGACAGCAGGCCACCTGGGGCAGACCGTGGTGTATGTCATCTTGCTGGCCGGTGCCGTGGCGGTGCTCGGCGAGGTCTATGGCGACCTGCTGCGCGCCGCAGGCGCGACAGAACGCCTGATGGAACTGATAGCGAGTGAGTCCCCCGTGGCAGAGTCTCGGGCGCCCCAACCGCTGCCCACGGGAAACCAAGGCCTTCGGGTGGACTTTGAAGCGGTTGATTTTCATTACCCGTCGCGGCCCGACCAACCGGCATTGCAAGGCTTCACGCTGCACCTGCAACCGGGAGAAACGGTAGCGCTGGTCGGGGCCAGCGGTGCAGGAAAAACCACCGTTTTTCAACTGCTCCAACGCTTCTACGACGTAGACCAGCGTGCCAATGGCGCGTTGCAAGGCCGCATTGCTCTCAACGGCGTCGAAATCCGGCAGTTGGCACTGGAGGAGTTGCGCGCCAACATTGGTACCGTGCCCCAGGACGCCGTGATCTTTTCGGCTTCTGCTTTCGACAATATCCGGTATGGGTGCCCCAATGCATCTACCGATGAGGTGATCGCTGCTGCCAAGGCGGCCTTCGCCCACGACTTCATTGAAGCCCTGCCGGAGGGATACTCCACCTTTCTAGGAGAGCGGGGTGTGCGCCTTTCTGGCGGACAACGCCAGCGCATCTCCATTGCGCGCGCGATGCTGAAAAATCCTCCCCTGCTGCTACTGGATGAAGCCACAAGCGCGCTCGACGCGGAAAGCGAACGCATGGTGCAGGCCGCACTGGAGATGGCCATGCAGCGACACACCGGCCAGCGGACGACACTGGTGATTGCGCACCGTCTCGCCACAGTTCAAAACGCTGACCGGATCGTGGTGCTGGAAAATGGACGCATCGTCGAACAGGGTACCCACGCCGTGCTGCTGACGCAGGGCGGTATCTATGCGCGTCTTGCAGCACTGCAATTCACCGTATGACCGACTCCGTAGTGACAGCAGTAAGATCGATGCGAAAGGGCCAGCGCAGCCGCACGGCGTGGCCTTATTGCAAGGTTTCTTTGGCTGCCTCTGGCAACAGGAGTGGCAGAACCGCAATGCCTTCGTCGAGCAACTGCAGGGTCTCGTCGGGTGACGCCTGGCCCCGAATCGCCCGCTCTTCAACCTCTCCGCGGTGGATGCGCCTGGCTTCTTGCGCAAATTGTGGACCTACGTCTTCTGTGGTGGCCATGATCTTGCGCGCCAGCGACAACCATGCCGCCTGACGATCAGCGCCAGACGCGTCGACAGTGCTGCTTGCCACCGACGAATCCGCAACGACGGGTGTGGCAGTGGATTGCCGAGCACCCAGATTCAGCCTGGGCGCACTCAGTCTTTTGGAAATGTGGACGTCAGCGCACAACGGGCACTGCACGAGCGAATCGCGCAGCTGCCCCTGAAAATCTTCTTCCGAGGCGAACCACCCCTCAAATACGTGGCCCTGCTGACAATGCAGGTCAAGCACCTTCATGAAGGCAGTCTCTTTGAACCGTGGTCAATCGTGGCGACGCAGCAGATAGCGGTAAACAAAACCCGGAAATGCCAGCGTAAGAAACAAGGTTCCAGTAACGGCATAGAACTCCCACCCCTGTGGTGCAATCTGCCCGGCACGCCGTTCCAGCAGAAGGGCAATGCCGCCGACCAGAAAGTACAGCACCACCAGCTCAACAAGACGAACAATCAACGCCTTCTTGGTCTGGGCCAAGGGCCCGACCACCATCATCCGGTGGTTGATAAACGGCAGGTTGGCCGCGATGAACGCGGCCACGATGACAAGCCAGATCGATCCAGTTTGAGACACAGAAGTACTTTGATTGGGTTCAGGTGGCCAGGGCACGCACGATGGCATCTGCACACAGGGCCATCAAACCACCGGGCAACAAGCCGAGCACCAGCACCAGTGCACCGTTGACAGTCAACACCACGCGAACATCCAGGGGCGCAGACACGCTGGTTGCCGTCAGAGGGGCATCAAAATACATGACCTTCACGACGCGCAGGTAGTAGAAAGCGCCAATCAACGACATGAGGACAGCAAACACCGCCAACGCAATGTAAAGCCCCTGTCCGGACGCCACCAAGGCCTGCAAGACAGACAGCTTGGCATAGAAACCCACCAGCGGTGGAATGCCGGCCATGGAGAATAGGCAGACAGCCATCACGCCCGCATACAGGGGGCTGCGCTGATTGAGACCCGCCAGATCTGCGATTTCTTCGCTCTCAAAGCCTTCACGGGCCAGCAGCAAAATCACGCCGAACGCTGCCAGGGTTGTAAGGACATAGCTCACCACGTAGAACATGGCGGAGCTGTAGGCGCTCTCAACGGCAGCGGCATCCACATTGCCGTTGATGACACCCGACAACAGGCCCAGCAAGACAAAACCCATCTGAGAAATGGTGGAGTAAGCCAGCATGCGCTTCAGATTGGTCTGGGCAATGGCTGCAAGGTTACCCACCAGCAGCGAGCCAATGGCCAGCACTGCCAGCATCTGCTGCCAATCGATGGCCAGTGGTAACAAACCGTCCACCAAAAGCCGAATGGTGATTGCAAACGCAGCAAGCTTGGGCGCGCCACCAATCATCAGCGTGACTGCAGTGGGGGCACCTTGATAGACATCGGGAATCCACATGTGGAAAGGCACCACGCCCAGCTTGAAAGCCAGACCTGCCACCACGAAGACCAATCCAAACACCAGCACCTGGTGGCGGATCTGGCCAGAATTGACGGCCTTGAACACTTGCCCGATATCCAGGGATCCCGTGGCACCGTAAAGCATCGACAAACCATAAAGCAGGAACCCGCTTGCCATGGCCCCCAGCACAAAATACTTCATGGCAGCTTCCGTTGCCATGGCGTTGTCGCGACGCAATGCCACCAGCGTGTAGCTGGACAGGGTGAGCAGTTCCAGGCCCAGGTAAATCACGAGGAAGTTGTTACCGGAGATCATGATGAACATGCCCAGCAAAGCCAACATCGACAGGGTGAACAACTCGCCACCGCGCAGCATTCCACGATCGGCGGCATAAGGACGGCCGTAAACCAGCGTCACCATCACTGCCACAGTGGCGAAGCACTTGAGCCAGTTGCCCATCGCATCACTGACCACCATGTTGCCGAAACCATAGAACGTGTTTCCACTGCTGGCGTACACACCCTGCAGAACAGCAACCACTGCCAGCGTGAGCATGGTGAGCACATAGGTGCCGGTACGGCGAGGACTGTGAACCCCCAGGTCCACAAGCATGATCACGCAGGCCATGGCCAACAGCACGATCTCGGGGTAAATGGCAAGCCAGCTGATGTTGTCAATCATCTCGAATCTCTCAGTTCAGTCTGGTCAGTTCAGCTTGGACAGGGCCACATGCTTGAGCAACTCCGCCACGGAGGTGTCCATCACGTCGGTGAAGGGGCGTGGATAAAGGCCCATGGCCAGAACAGCCAAAGCCAGCAATGCCATCACCAAGAATTCACGGCTGTTGATGTCTTGCAGTGCCTTGACATGGTCGTTACCCACGGGACCCAGATAAACACGTTTGAACATCCAAAGCGTATAGGCTGCACCGAAAATCAGTGCTGTGGCAGCTGCAACACCAATCCAGAAGTTGGCCTTCACTGCGCCAAGGATCACCATCCACTCGCCCACAAACCCGGCGGTTCCTGGAAGCCCGCAGTTGGCCATGGCAAACAGCAAGGCAAATGCCGTGAAGTTGGGCATGGTATTGACCACGCCGCCATAGGCGGAGATTTCTCGCGAGTGCACTCGGTCGTAAAGAACACCGATCGAAAGAAACATGGCACCGGAAACAAAGCCGTGCGCGATCATCTGCACCAGACCACCCGAAACACCCAGATCGTTGAAGATGAAAAAGCCGAGCGTCACAAAACCCATGTGTGCAACGGACGAATAAGCCACCAGCTTCTTCATGTCTTTCTGAACCATGGCCACCAGACCGACATAAATCACGGCCACCAGCGACAACGCGATCATCAACCACGCCCATTCCCGGGAAGCATCCGGGGCAATCGGCATCGAGAAGCGCAGGAAACCGTAGGCGCCCAGCTTGAGCATGATGGCCGCCAAGACAGCAGAACCGCCTGTGGGGGCTTCCACGTGCACATCAGGCAACCAGGTGTGCACAGGCCACATAGGCACTTTCACAGCAAAGGCCGCAAAGAATGCGAAGAAAAGCATCGTCTGCGCCGTGGAGCTGAGGGGCAACTTGTGCCACGCCGCAATATCAAAACTGCCACCCGACTGGTTGTACAGAAAGATGAGCGCAATCAGCATCAGCAGCGAGCCGAGCAGCGTGTACAAGAAAAACTTGAAAGCTGCGTAAATCTTGTTAGGTCCGCCCCAGATGCCAATGATCAGGTACATCGGAATCAGGGTTGCCTCAAAGAACACATAGAACAGCAGGCCGTCGAGTGCGCAGAACACACCAATCATCAATCCTGAAAGGATCAGAAAGGCACCCATGTACTGGTTGACCCGCTCAGTAATCGACTCCCAGGAAGCGATCACCACAATGACCGTGATGAAGGCGGTGAGGGGCACAAACCAGAAGGAAAGGCCGTCCACACCCAGGTGGTAATGGACGTTAAAACGTTCAATCCACGTGGTCTTCTCTACAAACTGCATGGCAGCAGTGCCCAGCTTGAAGCCGTCATACAGAGGCAGCGTTACCAACAAGCCGATGACAGCGCCAATCAGGGCGATCCAGCGGACAGCACGGGAATGTTCATCCCGACCCACCGCCAGCAGCAGAACACCAAAAACGATTGGCGTCCAGATTGCAAGACTCAACAAACCCATTTTGTTCTTTTCCTTATTTGATGAGCTGCAGGAAATAGTCGCGCCAGACAAACCAGGTCATCAGCGCAAACACCCCCAGAATCATCACGAGGGCATAGTGGAAGATGAAACCCGTCTGCATCCACCGCACCACACTGGAAACCCAGCGAACCAGCTTCCATGAACCGTTGACCATGGCACCGTCGATGATGGCCTGATCTCCCACCTTCCAAAGACCGGTGCCCAAGGCACGTGCACCACGCGCCAGGATGTTTTCGTTGATCCAGTCGAGGTAGTACTTGTTTTCCAGCAACGCATACAGGGGCTGCACTCGCGCCTTGATGGCCGTTGGCAATGCGGGATTGACCATGTACATGTAATAGGACAGCCCAACACCCGCCAACGCCAGCCAGAACGGCGCTGTCTGCAGCCCATGCAGGGCCATGCCCATGGGACCGTGGAAGATCTCGGCCAGCTTGGCCATCGCGGGATGCTTGACTGCATCCACAAAAATCACATCCTTGAAAAAATCTCCAAACAGCATCGGCTGGATGAACATGAAGCCCACCACGACTGAAGGAATCGCCAGCAACACCAGGGGCACGGTAACCACCCATGGCGATTCGTGCGGTTCATGGTGGTCATCATGACCGTGGCCATGGTCGCCCGCATGGTGTGCGTCTGGATTCTGGTCATAGCGTTCTTTGCCGTGAAAAACCAGAAAGTACATGCGGAACGAGTAAAACGCCGTGATGAACACCCCGGCCAACACCGCAAAGTGTGCAAAACCTGCAGCCGGAAGTTGACTGAAGTGAACCGCTTCAATGATGCTGTCCTTGGAGTAGAACCCCGAGAACAGAGGTGTGCCGATCAGTGCCAAAGAGCCAAGCAACGAGGTAATCCAGGTAATGGGCATGTACTTGCGCACGCCCCCCATCCAGCGGATGTCCTGGTTGTGGTGCATGCCCATGATGACCGAACCAGCACCAAGGAACAAAAGCGCCTTGAAAAATGCGTGGGTCATCAAGTGGAACACCGCCACAGAGTAAGCCGATGCCCCCAGGGCCACCGTCATGTAACCGAGCTGCGACAAGGTGGAGTAAGCCACCACACGCTTGATGTCATTCTGAATGATGCCCAGAAAGCCCATGAAGAGCGCAGTGATCGCACCAATCACCAAAATGAAGTTGAGTGCCGTATCCGACAGCTCGAACAGCGGCGACATGCGGGCCACCATGAAAATGCCGGCCGTCACCATGGTCGCCGCGTGAATCAAGGCGGAGATGGGAGTTGGGCCTTCCATGGAATCAGGCAACCACACATGCAGAGGGAACTGGGCGCTTTTACCCATTGCGCCGATGAACAGGCAGATGCAGATGACCGTAATGAGCATCCAGTCGGTGCCGGGGAACGCAAGCCCGCCCAGCTCGGCGGTCTTGCCAAACACCTCGGCGTAATTGAGCGTGCCAGCGTAGGCCGCGATCAGGCCAATGCCGAGGATGAAACCGAAGTCACCCACGCGATTGACCAGAAAGGCCTTCATGTTGGCGAAGATGGCAGAGGGCTTATTGAACCAGAAGCCGATCAGCAGATAGGAAACCAGGCCCACCGCTTCCCAGCCAAAGAATAGCTGCAGCAAGTTGTTGCTCATGACGAGCATGAGCATGGAGAACGTGAACAGCGAGATGTAGGCAAAGAAACGGTTGTAGCCGTCATCCTCTTCCATGTAGCCAATAGTGTAGATGTGCACCATGAGCGACACAAAAGTGACTACCACCATCATCATGGCAGTAAGGCTGTCCACCAGGAAGCCCACCTCCATCTTGAGGCCTCCTACGACCATCCAGGTGTACAGCGTCTCATTGAAGCGCGCACCATCCAGTGCCACGCTCTTGAGCGTCATGGCAGACAGGATGAATGCAACCAACACGCCCAGGATGGTCAGCGTGTGGCTGAGGCGACGACCAATCCAGTTGCCGCCAAACGTGGTACCAAATATACCGGCCAGCAATGCGCCTGCCAGCGGTGCCAAAGGAACCGCCAAAAGCGTTGAAGCAGAGAGGGTTTGACTCATTCTTGAGAACCTTGGGAATGTGGGCGACTCAACCCTTGAGGGTGTTGAGATCTTCCGCGTTGATGCTGGAGTTATTGCGGAACAGCAGCACCAGAATGGCCAGACCAATGGCCGACTCGGCAGCCGCCACTGTCAGGATGAAGAACACGAAAACCTGACCGTGCATATCGCCCAGATAGTGCGAAAACGCCACGAAATTCATGTTGACCGCCAACAGCATCAACTCAATCGCCATCAGCAAGACAATCAGATTCTTGCGATTCAGGAAAATACCGATCACTGCAAGGGCGAACAGCATGGCGCCCAGTGAAAGAAAATGGCCCAGCGTCAATGTCATGCTTTTTTCTCCTCGCCCGCAGGCTCGCTGGCGACTTCTGGGCCAGGCTTCTGGGTTGCCGCCAGCTTGACCACTTGCAGACGATCACGCGCCCGCACCCTGACCTGCATCGAGGGGTCGATCGCCTTGGTGTCCTTGCGTTGGCGCAGCGTCAAAGCAATGGCGGCAACCATGGCCACGAGCAAAATGACAGCGGCAATTTCCACGGGATACAAATATTCCGTGTAGAGTAATTTGCCAAGCGTCTTGGCGTTGGAGTAAGGGACCACCTGCCCCGCGGCATCCAGCACCACCGCTGCAGCCTTGGGTTCGTCCATACCACGGAACCCTCCAATGACCACCGCTGCCATTTCCAGGGCGATCAAGGCACCGACAAAGGCGGCCAGTGGAAAATGCTTCCAAAACCCCTTGCGGATCGTGTCGATGTGGATGTCGAGCATCATCACTACGAACAGGAACAGCACCATGACTGCGCCCAGATACACAAGGACCAGCACGATGGCAAGGAACTCCGCCTTGAGCAGCAACCAGATTGCCGCAGCCTGCGAGAAGGCAAGGATGAGGTGCAGCACCGCATGCACTGGATTGCGCGCAGTAATCACCCGGAAGGCTGCAAACAGCAGCACTACCGAGAAGAGATAGAAAAAACCAGTCTTGGCGTCCATGAATCGGGTCTTTGTATAAAGTCTGGCCTAAGGGATTCGCAGCAGTAGCGCGTTAACGGTACTTGGCGTCAGCGGCCTTGGCCGCAGCAATTTCACCCTCGTAGCGGTCACCCACCGCCAAAAGCATGTCTTTGGTGAAATACAGGTCGCCGCGCTTCTCGCCGTGGTATTCGAGGATGTGCGTCTCAACAATCGAATCCACCGGGCAACTCTCTTCGCAAAAGCCGCAGAAGATGCACTTGGTCAGATCAATGTCGTAGCGCGTGGTGCGGCGTGACCCATCGTCACGGACATCGGATTCGATGGTGATGGCCATCGCAGGGCAAACGGCTTCGCACAGCTTGCAGGCAATGCAACGCTCTTCACCGTTGTCATAGCGACGCAACGCGTGCAACCCCCGAAACCGTGGTGACAAGGGCGTCTTTTCCTCAGGGAACTGCACCGTCACCTTACGGCGAAAGGCATAGCGCCCAGTCAGGGCCATGCCCTTGAGCAGCTCCACGAGCATGAAGCTCTTGAGAAAGTCTTTGAACGAAAAAGGTGCAGCAGCAGCAACAGCAGTCATTTGTGTCCCCGCTTATTTCCAGATATTCCAAGGCGAGAGCAACCACCCGCCAACAATGAGCAACCACACCAGCGTGACCGGAATAAAGATCTTCCAGCCCAGACGCATGATCTGGTCGTAACGGAAGCGGGGGAAAGTCGCCCGGATCCAGATAAACATCGACACCACCACAAAGGTTTTGAGGCCCAGCCAGATCCAGCCCGGAATCCAGTTGAACAATGCGCTGTCGATTGGCGAGAGCCAGCCCCCCAGGAACATCAGCGCAGCCAGGATGGACACCAGCCACATGCTGGCGTATTCGGCAAGGAAGAAGATGGCAAACCCCATGCCGGAGTACTCCACCATGTGCCCGGCAACAATCTCGGCTTCGCCCTCGACAACGTCGAAGGGATGGCGGTTGGTTTCTGCCACACCAGAAATCAGGTACACGAGGAAAATCGGCAGCAATGGCAACCAGTTCCAAGACAGAAAGACCAGTCCCTTGTCGGCTGCCATGCCACGCCCCTGCCCCATCACGATCTCCGTGAGGTTCATGCTGCCAGACACCATGATTACCACCAGGAAGCAGAACCCCATGGCAATTTCGTAGCTGACCATCTGCGCGGAAGCTCGCAAGGCGCCCAGAAATGCGTACTTGGAGTTGGATGCCCATCCAGCGATGATCACGCCGTAGACTTCAATGGACGTGATGGCCATCACCAGCAGCAAACCCGCGTTCACATTGGCCAACGCAACATCCGGGCCAAAAGGAATCGCAACCCAGGCCGCCAATGCGGGCATGATCGCCATGACCGGCCCCAGCACAAACAAACCCTTGCTGGCAGCGGTAGGCTGGATGATTTCCTTGGTCAGCAGCTTGAGCGCATCCGCAATGGGCTGCAGCAAGCCCATAGGGCCGACACGATTCGGACCATGGCGAACCTGCATGAAACCCAGCAACTTGCGCTCCCAAAGTGTCAGGTAGGCAACAGCCCCCATCAACGGCGCCAGAATGACCACTATTTTCAAAAGAATCCAGAGAACCGGCCAGACGATGGCTGTCCACCAGCCGTAGCTCAACAGATTCAGACCTGCGTTGTGGATAGCATCAATCATGCCGCGACTCCTTCCTGCGTGCGACGAGCATCCGCCGTCAGTTGCAATGAAGTGGCCCGACGCACGATTCCATCCAGCTGGTAGATGGATGCCACTGCCGGCTCACCGGTCGCAGGACTTGCCGCCTGTGGCAGCAAAGCTTGGGCGTTACTCAGCTGTACGGACGAAACTTCAGCGATGCCACCCGCCGGTGTGTTGGTTGCCCGGGCCAGTACATCCTGAGATGTCTCGAAATCAAAGCCCGGAACATTCAAAAGGTTGGCGAGCACTCGCAACACCTTCCAGGCAGGCCGGGTTTCACCCAACGGCCGGACGACCGCATGGAAACTCTGCAACCGGCCTTCGGCATTCACAAAACTGCCCGAGGTTTCAGTAAACGGGGCAATTGGCAGCAGTACGTCGCTGAAAGCCATGTTGGCCTTGAAGGGACTCAGGGTGACAACCATGTCGGTATTGGCAAGCGCCTGACAGGCCGCGTCACCGCCAGCAGAGTCAAAGGCAGGTTCCGTGTTCAAAAGAATGGCGGCCTTGAGGCTCCCTGCGAGCATCTGACCTGCATTGTGGCCGCCATTGACGGGCACTGCGCCAGCGTACTGCGCTCCGACCGTGTTGGCAGCCTCGGTCAGATAGCCCACCGTGGCACCGGTGTGCTCTCCGATCCACTGCGCCAGTGCCAGCAAACGGCTGGCACTCGCATGGTGGGCGGCTGCGTTACCGAGCAATATTGCCTTGCGCTCGCCGCCCAGCAGCGAGCGAGCAATAGCCAAGGCAGAATCGCCCACCTGAACCGTGTCGTCAGGAGCCTGCACGCCCTTTTCCTGGGCGACCGCTGCGGCTACGCCGGCCAGCGCCTGCTCCCATGCGCCAGACGCCAGCACCAAAGAGTGCGCGACAGGCATGGCCCAGTCAAAAACTTCTGAATTGATAGCGCTGACAGCACAACCATGGCGCGCTGCCTGACGAATCCGCTGTGCAAACAGCGGGTGGTCCTTGCGCAGATTGGAGCCCACCACCAGCACACGCTGCAAGGTGGACAAAGACGCAATCGACGTTCCCAGCCAGCGAATCCCGGAGGGAGCGGGGAATTCGGCATTGCGAAGTCGATAGTCAATGTTTTCACTACCTAGCCCACGCACCAGTGCGCCGGCCAGATAGATTTCTTCGAGAGTGCTGTGCGGACTGACCAAAGCACCAATGGCGCCAGCACCGTGGTCGTTGCGAACGCATCGCAACCCATTGGCAACGTACTCCAGTGCCGTCTGCCAGTCCACTTCGCGCCATGTTCCGCCCTGCTTGAGCATGGGCTGGGTCAGGCGCTCGTCGCTGTTGAGTGCTTCATACGAAAAACGGTCGCGGTCTGCAATCCAGCATTCGTTGACTGCCTCATTTTCAAAAGGCACGACACGCATGACCTTGTGATTCTTGACCTGGACAATCAGATTGGCGCCTGTGGAATCGTGCGGGCTGACCGACTTGCGGCGTGAGAGCTCCCAGGTGCGGGCGCTGTAGCGGAACGGCTTGCTGGTCAACGCACCTACCGGGCAGATGTCGATCATGTTGCCCGAGAGCTCGGAGTCGATCGTTTCCCCCGTCACGGTGGTGATCTCGGCGTGCTCGCCGCGATGAATCATGCCCAGTTCCATCACGCCGGCCACTTCCTGGCCAAAGCGCACGCAACGTGTGCAGTGGATACAACGCGACATCTCTTGCATAGATATCAGCGGGCCCACATCTTTAACTGGTACTACGCGCTTTTCTTCTTCGTAGCGGGACGACGATGCTCCGTAGCCCACCGCCAGATCCTGCAACTGACACTCACCCCCCTGGTCACAGATGGGGCAATCCAGCGGATGGTTGATGAGCAAAAATTCCATGACCGACTTTTGCGCCTGAATGGCCTTGTCGGTCTTGGTTCGCACCACCATACCCTGCGTGACTGGCGTGGCACATGCGGGCATGGGCTTGGGCGCCTTTTCAACGTCCACCAGGCACATGCGGCAACTGGCCGCAATCGAGAGCTTCTTGTGGTAGCAGAAGTGGGGTATGTAGGTGCCGGCCTTTTCGGCAGCATGCATCACCATGGAACCCTCGGTGACTTCTACCTTCTGACCGTCCAGTTCAATTTCAACCATATGCTTTTCTCGCGATCAGGCAGAGGGTGCAGCCTGAGGGGTCTTGTTCCGGATCAACGCTTCGAACTCGGGACGGAAGTGCTTGATCATGGCGCGTACGGGCATCGCTGCCGCGTCGCCCAGGGCGCAGATGGTGCGCCCCATGATGTTGCTGGCAACGGAATCCAGCACATCCATGTCGGCGGGACGCCCGTCGCCGCGGTGAATGCGGTCCACCAGGCGCCAGAGCCAACCCGTACCTTCCCGGCAAGGGGTGCACTGCCCACACGACTCATGCATGTAGAAATATGACAGGCGCTTGAGCGACTCCACCATGCAGCGCGAGTCGTCCATTACGATCACCGCCCCAGAACCCAGCATGGAACCGGCCTTGGCAATCGAGTCGTAGTCCATGGTGCATTCCATGATGATGGATGCCGGCAAAACGGGAGACGAAGAACCACCAGGAATCACCGCCTTGAGCTGGCGACCCGTGCGCACACCGCCAGCCAGCTCAAGCAGCTTGGCAAACGGCGTGCCCATGGGCACCTCGTAGTTGCCGGGCCGTTCCACATCGCCACTGACCGAAAAGATCTTGGTGCCACCGTTGTTGGGCTTGCCGCACGCCAGGTAGGCAGCTCCGCCGTTGCGAATGATCCAGGGCACCGCAGCAAATGTCTCGGTGTTGTTGATGGTGGTGGGCTTGCCGTACAGGCCAAAACTGGCCGGAAACGGCGGCTTGAATCGTGGCTGGCCTTTCTTGCCTTCCAGGGATTCGAGCAGGGCGGTTTCCTCGCCGCAGATGTAGGCACCAAAACCGTGGTGCGCATGCAGCTGAAAGCTGAAGCTGCTGCCCAGAATGCCATTGCCCAGGTAGCCTGCAGCACGCGCCTCTTCCAGAGCTGCCTCGAAGCGCTCGTACGTCTGGAAGATTTCGCCGTGAATGTAGTTGTAGCCCACGCTGATACCCATCGCGTAAGCAGCAATGATCATGCCCTCAATCACGATGTGCGGGTTGTACATCAGGATGTCGCGATCCTTGCATGTACCCGGCTCACCCTCGTCAGAGTTGCACACGAGGTATTTTTGCCCCGGGAACTGCCGGGGCATGAAGCTCCACTTCAATCCCGTGGGAAACCCTGCACCGCCGCGCCCCCGAAGTCCGGACTCCTTGACGGTCGCAATCACCTGATCCTGCGTCAGACCTTCGCCGCCATTCGCGCCCAAAATGGTGCGCAGGGCTTGGTATCCGCCACGGGCTTCATAGTCCTTGATGCCCCAGTTGGAACCATTCAGGTCGGCATAAATCTGTGACGCGATATGCCGGTCATGGAAGCAGGTTTCGACACCTGCGGCCTGAAATTGTGCAAGTACCTGGGCAGCTGTAGTCATTGCTTTGCCTCCGCCGCACGCAGGTTGTCCACCAGCTGGTCGAGCTTGTCGTTGCCCATGAAGCTGCACATACTGCGATCGTTCACCAGCATCACGGGTGCATCGGCGCAGGCGCCAAGGCACTCGCACTGCTGCAGGGTGAACATGCCGTCTGGCGTCGTTTCGCCCATGGAAATACCCAGCTTGTGCTCAAGATGCTCCAGCGCCTTGCCACCATCACGCAAGAGGCATGGCAGGTTGGTACAAACGTTCAGCTTGTATTTGCCCACCGCTTGCTGGTTGTACATGTTGTAGAACGTGGTGACTTCGTGCACGGCGATCTGCGGCATACCAAGATATTCGGCAATGCCGGCTTCGCTGGCCTCGCTCACGTATCCCTGTTCCTGCTGCACGATGGCAAGGCAGGCCATCACGGCAGATTGCTTCTGCTCCGCCGGGTACTTGGCTACTTCGCGCGCAAATCGCGCTTTGGTCGCTTCGGTAATCATCGATCAATCTCTCCGAACACGATATCCATGGTGCCGATGATGGCAACCACGTCGGCCAGCATGTGGCCACGGGCCATTTCGTCCAGCGTGGCCAGATGCGCGAAGCCAGGGGCACGGATCTTCAGTCGATAAGGCTTGTTGGCACCGTCACTCACCAGATAGATGCCAAACTCGCCCTTGGGATGTTCGACCGCGGCATAAGCCTCACCTTCGGGAACATGGAACCCTTCGGTGAACAGCTTGAAATGGTGGATCAACTCTTCCATGTTGGACTTCATGGATACGCGATCGGGCGGAGCGATCTTGTGGTTGTCCGTAATCACCGGGCCCGGATTGACGCGCAGCCAGTCGACGCACTGCTTGATGATGCGATTGGACTCGCGCATTTCCTGCATGCGGACCAGATACCGGTCGTAGCAGTCGCCGGTTTTGCCAACCGGAACATCAAAGTCCATTCGGTCGTACACATCGTACGGCTGGGTCTTGCGCAAGTCCCACGCAATGCCCGAGCCCCGCAGCATGGGCCCGGTCATACCCAGGTTCAGCGCGCGCTCGGGTGGGACCACACCAATGCCCACGGTGCGCTGCTTCCAGATGCGGTTATCGGTGAGCAGGGTTTCATACTCATCCATACAGCCCGGAAAGCGCTGCGTGAAGTCGTCAATGAAATCCAGCAACGAACCTTTGCGATTGTGGTTCATCGCCTCAAGCGCCTTGGCATTCTTGATCTTGCTGACCTTGTACTGAGGCATGCTGTCCGGCAGATCGCGGTACACACCACCAGGACGGAAGTAGGCCGCATGCATGCGCGCGCCCGACACTGCTTCGTACATGTCGAACAGGTCTTCGCGCTCGCGGAAGGTGTAGATCAGGATGGTGGAGCTGCCGCAGTCGTTGCCGTGCGAACCGAGCCACATGAGGTGATTGAGCAGGCGCGTGATTTCAGCAAACATCACCCGGATGTATTGCGCACGCAGCGGCACCTCGATGCCCAGCAGCTTTTCAATTGCCAGGCAATAGGCATGCTCGTTGCACATCATCGAGACGTAATCGAGCCGGTCCATATAGGGAAGTGACTGGATATAGGTCTTGTGCTCGGCCAGCTTTTCGGTGGCGCGATGAAGCAGACCAACGTGCGGGTCGGCGCGCTGCACCACTTCGCCGTCCAGTTCCAGCACCAAGCGCAACACACCGTGCGCGGCCGGGTGCTGCGGACCAAAGTTCAGGGAATAGTTCTTGATTTCCGCCATGATGGATCACATGAGTCGCCCAGCGGCTCAGTGCAGGCCTCCGTACTTGTCTTCGCGAATGATGCGGGGCGTGATTTCTCGCGGCTCGATGGAAACTGGCTCATAAACCACTCGCCGCTGCTCGGCGTCGTAGCGCATCTCCACATGTCCGGACAGCGGGAAATCCTTGCGGAAGGGATGACCAATAAACCCGTAGTCGGTCAGGATGCGGCGCAAATCGTTGTGACCATCGAAAACGATACCAAACAGGTCGAACGCCTCGCGCTCAAACCAGTTGGCCGAATTCCACAACTCGGTGACCGAGGCCACCACCGGAAAATCATCGTCCGGACAAAACACCTTGACGCGCACGCGCTGGTTGAGACTGACAGACAGCAGATGCGACACCACACAATAGCGTGCACCTTCGTTCACGGCATCTGCATAGGCCGAGTAATCCACCCCACAAAGGTCGATCAGCTGCTCAAAACGGCAGCCATCGGCATCGCGCAACACACGCATGGCATCCAGGTAATCAGCAGCGGCAACCACCACGGTCACCTCGTCCAGAGCCACCGTGATCTGCCGCACCTTGGCACCCAGCGCCGCAGCAATGTTGTCTTTGAGTTTTTCAGGCCGAATGGCAACTGCAGTCATCATCAACCCTTCAGACACGAGCAATGGTGTTGGTGCGGCGAATCTTCTGCTGCAACTGGATGATCCCGTAGATCAACGCTTCGGCCGTGGGTGGGCAGCCAGGCACATACACATCGACCGGCACGATACGGTCGCAGCCACGCACCACGGAATAACTGTAGTGGTAGTAACCACCGCCATTGGCGCACGACCCCATCGACAGCACCCACCGGGGCTCCGACATCTGGTCATATACCTTGCGCAGGGCAGGAGCCATCTTGTTGCACAGGGTGCCCGCCACAATCATCAGATCGGACTGGCGCGGGCTGGCGCGAAACACCTCGGCGCCAAAACGACCAATGTCGTAGCGCGCAGCGGCCGCGTGCATCATCTCGACCGCACAGCACGCCAAACCAAAGGTCATGGGCCACAGGGATCCGGTCTTGGCCCAGTTCACCACGGAGTCGTAACTCGTGGTGATGAAGCCTTCCTTCATCACGCCTTCAATCATTGCATCAGTCCTTGTTGCAGCCCGTTCATTCCCAATTCAGGGCGCCTTTTTTCCACTCGTAGGCAAAACCCACGACAAGGATGGTGAGGAAGATCACCACGGCCACAAAGCCGGTCACCCCCACCTCCTGCAGCGAGACAGCCCAGGGGAAAAGAAAGGCGATTTCCAGATCGAACAGAATGAAAAGAATGGCCACGAGGTAATAGCGCACATCGAACTTCATGCGCGCATCTTCGAAGGCTTCAAACCCACATTCGTAAGGGGAATTTTTTGCGGCGTCCGGGCGATTGGGGCCCAGCACATATCCTAGAACCAGCGGCACTATACCTACAGCAATGCCAACCAGGATAAACAAGAGGACGGGGAGGTACTGTTCGAGATTCATCTGGAGGATGTGCTCACCGCTGTGGCCTAGCCTGCAAGAACCCTGGCCGGGTCATACAGGCTGGCCTATGTTTTGGTGCCGTCGGCGAGACTCGAACTCGCACAGCTTTCGCCACTACCCCCTCAAGATAGCGTGTCTACCAATTTCACCACGACGGCTGTTTTTTTATCTGGATGGCATGAGGAACCTTGCGGTTTTGGCTTCCCAGACAATCCGGGATTCTACTCCGGAAAAACCCTTCCCCAGAGCCTGAAACCCAATTTAGTGCAGATTATTTCGTCGGGATCTGGCCGGCACCCGAAGCAGCAGCCGCAGGTGCGGGCACCGCTGCATTAGAACCAGCAACCGCAGGCCCATTTACCGGCGTAGCGGGAGCCACAGCGGCTGGCGTTTCCAGCACGCTGCCCGAACCGGTGGGACGCGCGTTGCCAAAATAGGCCAGCGCTAGCGTTGCCACAAAAAACACCGTTGCCAGCACGCCCGTGGTGCGCGAAAGAAAGTTGGCACTGCCACTGGCGCCAAACAGGCTACCCGAACTGCCACTGCCAAACGCTGCCCCCATGTCTGCGCCCTTCCCATGCTGAACCAGTATCAGGCCAATCATGCCCAGAGCCGTCAGCATCTGCACACCCAAAATCACATTCACAAGCACGTTCATTCTCTGTTTACTCCTAATTTGATAGCTTGAAGCGCACGCCCTTATTGGGCTGCAGCAATAATTTGCAAAAAGTCTTGGGCTTTCAAGGCCGCGCCGCCAACCAAGCCACCGTCGATGTCCGGTTGTGCCAGCAGTTGCGCGGCGTTGGCCGCGTTCATGCTGCCGCCATACAGCAGGCGAATCCGGTCTGCGTGTTCACTGGCTGCTGCCAGCTGGGCACGCAAAACGGCATGCACTTGCTGGGCCTGCTCTGGCGACGCCGTGCGCCCTGTTCCAATCGCCCAGACGGGTTCATAAGCCACCACGATTTCGCTGATGCAGTGGCCATTGAGGTGTATCACCGCCGCCAACTGGCGCTTGACGACCACCTCGGTTTGTCCGGCTTCGCGCTCGGCCAGGGTTTCGCCCACACATACGATGGGCGTGATGCCCTGCGCCAGCGCCCGTTGCGCCTTGACGGCCACCACGGTATCGCTCTCGCCGTGGTACTGGCGCCGCTCCGAGTGCCCCACCAGCACATACCGCACGCCAAACTCCTTGAGCATGGCCGCCGATGTCTCGCCCGTGTAGGCACCCATCTCATGCACCGAGACATCCTGTGCGGCCAGCGCCAGCGCAGACCCCGCCGCGATGCCCGCCACCTGGGCCAGATACGGTGCCGGCACGGCGACCGCCACATCACAGGCGGGTTGCCCCATGCCGGCGACAAGGGCCCGCACCAGTGCCTCGTTGGCAGCCAGGCTGCCATTCATCTTCCAGTTTCCAGCGATGAGTTTCTTTTTCATGATGACCACGTCAAAACAATCTTGCCTGTGTGCTGGTTGGATTCCATCAGCGCATGGGCCTGCGCCGCATCCGCCGCCGCAAAAGTGCGATAGATGACGGGGCGAACCGTGCCCGCCGCAATCAGGGGCCAGACATGCTCGCGCAGCGCGCGCGCAATGGCTCCCTTGAACGCCACGGGGCGTGGACGCAGGGTGGAGCCCGTAATGGTCAGCCGGCGCCGCAGCACCAGGCCCGCATTGAAGGCGCTCTTGACACCGCCCTGCACGGCGATGATGACCAGGCGGCCATCTTCGGCCAGGCACTCCACCTCACGCGCCACATAGTCGCCGGCAACCATGTCGAGCACCACATCCACGCCTTTGCCGGCAGTGATGCGTTTTGCTTCCTCGACAAAATCCTGGGTCTTGTAGTTGATGGCGTGGTGCGCGCCCAGTGCCAGGCAGGCTGCACATTTTTCATCGCTGCCCGCCGTCACGATCACCGTGGCACCCATAGCGCGCGCCAACTGAATGGCGGTAACGCCAATGCCGCTGGTGCCGCCCTGCACCAGCAGGGTTTCGCCTGCCTGCAGGCGACCCCGGTCAAACACATTGCTCCACACCGTGAAGAAGGTTTCGGGCAGAGATGCCGCCTCAATGTCGGAAAGCCCCGCGGGCACTGGAAGGCACTGCTCGACAGGCGCCACGCACCACTCGGCGTAGCCGCCACCAACCACCAGCGCGCAAACGCGGTCGCCCACCTGCAAGCCGGCGCGCAACAGGGCCGCCGCATCGCCGCTTTCGACAACACCCGCCACCTCCAGCCCCGGCAGATCGGTGGCGCCAGGTGGAGGCGCGTAATGCCCCAGGCGTTGCAGCACATCGGGCCGATTGATACCGCTCGCACTGACGCGAATCAGCAACTCGCCCTCCCCCGCCTGGGGCTTGGGGCGCTCGCCCAGGCGCAGCACATCGGCGGCGCCAAAGGCAGTGATTTCTACAGCGCGCATACAGGAATCCTTCGCACGTCAATCTGAATGATTTTGGCCGCTAGCGCTTGATGGATAAGCGCCAGCAGCTCTTATATCAATAGCAGATCAATCAACCGTTCAACTGGCCTGCGCTGCCTTCGGAAGGCACCGCTTGCTGCTGCTGCTGTTGCTGCTGATCGGCGGACTGGCGATCACGACCGCCATCACGGCGCTCGCCACCGCGCTCGCCACCACGGTCACCACGCTCAGCCGGTGCGGGACGATCGCTGCCGCCAGCGGGACGCTCGGCCAGGGCCTTCATGGACAGCTTGACGCGGCCCTTTTCGTCGGTTTCCATGACCTTGACCTTGACGATCTGGCCTTCGGTCAGGTAGTCGCCCACGCGCTCGACACGCTCGTGCGCGATCTGGCTGATGTGCAGCAGGCCGTCCTTGCCGGGCAGCAGGTTGATGAGGGCGCCGAAGTCCAGGATCTTGGTGACCGGGCCTTCGTAGATCTTGCCGATTTCGACTTCGGCCGTGATCTGCTCGATGCGGCGCTTGGCTTCGTCGGCCTTGGCGTTGTCGGTGGCGGCGATGGTGATGGTGCCGTCTTCCTCGATGTTGATCTGGCAACCGGTTTCTTCGGTCAGCGCACGGATCACGGCGCCGCCCTTGCCGATCACGTCACGGATCTTCTCGGGGTTGATCTTCATGGTGTACAGCTTGGGCGCGAAGTTGCTCACTTCGGTCTTGGCTTCGCCCATGGCTTCCTGCATCTTGCCCAGGATGTGAATGCGCGCTTCCTTGGCCTGTGCCAGGGCAACCTGCATGATTTCCTTGGTGATGCCCTGGATCTTGATGTCCATCTGCAGCGCCGTGATACCGGCGGTGGTGCCCGCCACCTTGAAGTCCATGTCGCCCAGGTGATCTTCATCGCCCAGGATGTCGGTCAGCACGGCAAAACGGTTGTCTTCCTTGATCAGGCCCATGGCGATACCGGCCACATGCGCCTTCATGGGCACGCCAGCGTCCATCATCGACAGGCAGCCGCCGCAGACCGAAGCCATCGACGACGAGCCATTGGACTCGGTGATTTCCGACACCACGCGCATGGTGTAGGGGAATTCTTCCTTGGTTGGCAACACCGCCACCAGAGCACGCTTGGCCAGACGGCCGTGGCCGATTTCGCGGCGCTTGGTGCTGCCCATGCGACCCACTTCGCCCGTGGCAAAGGGAGGCATGTTGTAGTGCATCATGAAGCGGTCTTCATATTCGCCGGCCAGCGCATCAATGCGCTGTGCATCGCGCTCGGTGCCCAGCGTGGTCACCACCAGCGCCTGGGTTTCGCCACGCGTGAACAGCGACGAGCCGTGCGCGCGGGGCAGCACGCTGCTGCGGATTTCGATGGGGCGCACGGTGCGCGTGTCGCGGCCATCGATGCGGGGCTCACCGGCCAGGATCTGGCTGCGCACAATGCGTGCCTCGATGTCGAACAGCATGCCTTCGACCTTGACGCTGTCGAATGCAACGCCGTCTTCCTTCAGGTCGGCCATGACCACGGCATAGGCTTCGCGGCAGGCGTGCGTACGGGCCTGCTTGTTGCGGATCTGGTAAGCAGCGCGCAGCTTGCCTTCGGCCAAGGCAGTCACCTTGGCGATGAGCGGCTCATCCTTGGCGGGCGCCTTCCAGTCCCACATGGGCTTGCCGGCTTCACGCACCAGATCATGAATGGCATTGATGGCCACATTGCCTTGCTGGTGACCGAACACCACGGCACCCAGCATGATTTCTTCGGACAGTTGCTGCGCCTCGGATTCGACCATCAGCACGGCCGCTTCGGTGCCAGCCACGACCAGGTCCATCTGCGAGCTCTTGCGCGCCGTCTGGCCGGGGTTGAGCACGTATTCGCCATTGATGTAGCCCACGCGTGCAGCGCCGATCGGGCCATTGAACGGAATGCCCGAGATGGCCAGCGCTGCGCTGGTGGCAATCAGGGCGGCAATGTCGGCATCGACTTCAGGGTTCAGCGACACCGTGTGGATAACCACATGCACGTCGTTGAAGAAACCTTCGGGGAACAGCGGGCGGATCGGGCGGTCGATCAGCCGGCTGGTGAGGGTTTCGTGCTCGCTGGGCTTGGCTTCGCGCTTGAAGAAGCTGCCGGGAATCTTGCCCGCAGCGTAGGTCTTCTCGATGTAATCCACCGTCAGCGGGAAGAAGTCTTGCCCCGCCTTGGCCACCTTGGACGCCACCACCGTAGCCAGCACCACGGTGTCGTCGATGTTCACCAGCACGGCGCCGCCGGCCTGGCGGGCGATTTCGCCCGTTTCCATGATGACGGTCTTGTCACCCCATTGGAAAGTCTTGGTGATTTTGTTGAAAATGCTCATGTTCAGCTCCTGTTTTAATAGCTGGCAGCGCTCTGCCAGATTGGCTTGGAGGGCAATTCAGAACACGATGCCATTCCAGTGAACTTGCCTGCCACCAGTGTGGGATCAAGGCCATTGGAATGACACAGCTTCGCTCTGTTTTGCGGCTCCGAAGTAAAAAACGCCTGAGCTAGCGGACTAACCCAGGCGTTTTGACATGCAAATCAGATTACTTGCGCAGACCCAGCTTGGCGATCAGTGCGGTGTAACGGTCGGCGTCCTTTGCCTTCAGATAGTCCAGCAGCTTGCGACGACGGCTCACCATGCGCAGCAGACCACGGCGACCGTGGTGGTCCTTGGCGTGCGTCTTGAAGTGAGGGGTCAGTTCGTTGATGCGGGCCGTCAGCAGGGCCACTTGCACTTCTGGGCTACCCGTGTCGTTGGCAGCGCGTGCGTTGGCCTTGACAACTTCGGCCTTGATAGAGGATGCGATCATTGATTTTTCCTTGATGGAGACCCGCAGCGAAGCCGCAGGTCAATAGTTTTTACTTGCGCCAGCGGCTGGAACGGCCATAGGCGTGCGTCTTGCACCGTGCAAAACCCGCAAATTATAACCCGAGCCAGTTTTTTAGCCGCCCCACCCCCTGCACCAGGCGCTGCGGGTCTTTGGAGGCAAAGCACCAGCGCAGCCAGCCCTGCGCCTCATCGCCAAAGGCGTTGCCGGGCGCCAGGCCCAGCCCCGCTTCAGCCACCAGGCGTTTGGCGGTGGTCAGCGAATCACCATGCCCCGGCAGGCGAAAGAACGCATACATGCCACCGCGCGCGCTGGCCACCTCCACGCCGGGCAGCGCCTGCAACAGCGGCACCAGGGTGTCGCGGCACTGCTGCAGGTGCGCCACCACGCGTGGCGTGATCTGGTCAGCATGCTGCAAGGCGGCAATGCCCGCCCGCTGTGTGAACACGCTGGTGCACGAGGTATTGAACTCCACCAGCTTGCCCATGTGGTGCGTCATCGATGGCGGCATCACCAGCCAGCCCAGGCGCCAGCCCGTCATCAAAAAGCTTTTGGAAAAGCTGTGCACCACCACAAGTCGGTCCTCAAGCTCGGCAATATCCAGAAAACTGGGGGCGCAACCATTGGCGGTGGGCTCGTAATACAGGCGTTCATACACCTCGTCGGCCAGGATCCAGGTGCCCGTGGCACGGCAATGCGCCAATATGGTTTGTTGCTCCTGCGCGGTTAGCGTCCAGCCCGTGGGGTTGTTGGGCGCATTCACCACCAGCAACCGCGTGGCCGGGGTGATGGCCGCCAGCAACTCGGGCATGTCCAGCGCCCAGGCGCCGCCCGGCTGGGGGCGCAGCGACACGCAGCGCAACGTCGCCCCCATGATCAGGGGCTGCGCCGTCAGGTTGGGCCACACAGGCGTGACGGCAACCACCTCATCGCCCGCATCCACCAGCGCCTGCACCGCCAGCATCAGCGCATTGACGCCGCCCGACGTGATGGCAATGCGGTCAGCGCCCACAGGCCGGTGCAACCGGCTGGTGTAGGCCGCCACTTCGGCGCGCAACTCGGGCAAGCCCAGGTTGTGCGCATAAAACGTTTCGCCGCGCTGCAGCGAGTCGATAGCCGCCTGGCGCACCACATCGGGCGTGCCCTCGTCACTCTCGCCAAACCAGAAGGCCAGCACATCGCTGCGCCCCATGCCAGCGTTGGCGACTTCACGGATACGGGATTCTTCGAGGTTCAGCAGAGCTTGGCGCATGGCAGGATGGGCGTGGAAAATGACAACGCCGCATCGTAAAGGATGCCGACCGCAGACCACCCAACCAACCTGCCAGCCATGGAGCACTCATGCATAGCAACAATTGCGACAAAAGCCTGCACAACCCACGCACCCAAGGCACAGGCGGTACAGGCGCCGCCGCCATCCTGTGTGCCTGCATAGCACTGGGCCTGCTGGCGCCCTCCCCCAGCGCGCAGGCCGCGCCCCAAAAGGGTGCCGCCGAAACAGGGGCCAGCACCCCCACCAAAAAGAAGGGCTCCATCAAAGTGAAGCACCAGCGCAGCCCATCAGAAGAAAGCACCGCCGAGCGCGACCGGCGCCTGTACAGGGAATGCAAAGGGTTGCCGAATGCGGGGGCGTGCCTGGGGTACACGCGGCGCTGAATCGACGCGCAAACTACGTCCAGTTAACCACTGGTCGGGTCGACCCCGCCACTCATCCGCGCACGCTGGTCAACAGGCATCTGCCCACTACCATGGGTTACATGCCTTTCTTTTTGTCTGCTCACTGCGCCACGCACCTGCCGCCACGCACTCGTCCCCATCGGCAAGCGCGTGGTTTTACGCTACTTGAAGTCATGGTGGTAGTAGCCATCATTGCCGTGCTGGCGGCGATAGCGGCACCCAGCTTCACACCCCTGATCGAGCGTTGGCGCGTGCGACAAGCGGTGGAAGGACTGCAATCCACACTGTACTTCGCGCGTTCTGAAGCCATCAAACGTGGGGGCAACATCACCATCCGAAAAGAACCCACAGGCTCCAACGGTTGCGCGCTGGCATCCGGCACCAACAGTTGGGACTGTGGCTGGTTCGTCTTTGTGGACACGAATGGCAATGGCGCACAAGACTCGGGCGAAGAACTTCTACAGCGTTTCGCCACACCACCGAACATAGAAGTCACGCGCACCAGCGGCGGCGCCAACATCAAACTCAACCGCTGGGGCTTGGTCGATGGCACCTGGCTGGGCTTCAGCCTGGTACCGCTGAACAAAAACCTCTCCGACCCTGCCGCCCGCGGCGTCTGCATGAGCTCCGGGGGGCGTATCAGAGTCATTACCGATCTCCCATGCACCTCCGGCTAAAACACATGCAGAACACATCCAACCCAAGCCAGCGCGGCATCACGCTGATCGAATCGCTGGTCGCCATCGTCATCGCCGCACTGGGCATTCTGGGCATTCTGGGCATGCAGATGCGCACGCTGACGGATACCCAAACCTCCGTGCGCCGCGCACAGGCCATCCGCCTCATTGAGGACTTGAGCGAGCGCATGAAGGTCAGCCCCAACGCACTACTGAGCCTCAAAGACTACGAGTCTGGTTACGACACGAAGGGAAGCGCCCTGACTGCATCCGACTGCGCCAGCACAACCTGCACCCCGGCTGAGCAAGCGAAGTACGACCTGAAGCAATGGAAAACAACGGTTGAGCAAACACTTCCGGGTGCTCAGGCGAGCATCTTTCTCGCCCCCGGCGAAACCACTGAGACCAACCGCCGCCAGCTCGGCGTAATCATCGCTTGGCGTGAAAACGAGCGCGCTGGCACCAAAACCGACGATATCGACGCGAGCAAGTTCCGCGCCGCCGACGGCACCTTTACTTCAGGCACCGACACCACCAACGCCTGCCCCGCCGACAAAACCTGCCACCTGCAATACATCCCGGTTGCTGCCCGCTGCGCGCCCTACGACGATGGCAGCGGCACAAAGATGCTCTATTGCTCGTAACGAAGGCCACCCCATGCTCTCAAAAACCATAGCATCTAGCGCTTATCCGGTGGGCTCTACATCATGAAAATCCTTCAAACATCCCTCCGGCAACGCGGCGTAACGCTGATCGAGATGATGGTCGGCCTGTCCATCGGACTGCTGGTCGTCGCGGTAGCCATGGGCGCGCTGATAGTTTCGCGCGGCATCTCTGGCACAGTCAGTGACGCCAGCGGCATCCAGCAACAGGGTGCCTACATCCTGCGAGTCATTGGCCAACAACTGCGCCAAACCGGCTCGCTGTACCTGAACCCCGACCCCGCTGGAGGCACCAGCACCGACGTACTGAGCCCCGTGGCATTTGAAATCAAGGCCGACAAAGTAGGCAGCGGAAACAGCTTCGAGCAGGAAAGCACCCTCGCGGGCGCCAGTGACACCGTAACCACCGGATTCAGGCGCTACCCAGACAACGTTTTCATGGTCGCAGGCACAGAAGCCGCCGCCTCCACCCCTGCCACATTCGGCACTGACTATCTGGCACGCAACTGTGTCGGTGCCCCGGGCAATAGCAGCACCGATCAGCGGGTCGAAAGCATCTTCACTTTTAACAGTGCCAAAAACGAACTGCGATGCGGCGGCAACGGTGCCTCGGCTCAACCAATCGCGCAAAACGTCGCGCAATTCCAGGTTGTCTACATGGTGCAAACCACCGATGCTGCCGGGACCAAGGTGCAATACACCAAAGGAAGCGACATGCCCGCCGCCGCAACCGACCCAGCATGGCGCCAGGTACAGGGCGTGCAAGTTTGCTTGGTGCTCTATGGCAGCGAACCCATCGACATGCCCGCAGGCAGTAGCTACACCGACTGCTCCGGCACCAGTGTGAACATGACCACCCTCACCGGCGATCGCAAGAACCGCATGCACCTACTGTTCCGCAACACCTTCCAGTTGCGCAGCCAGGGGCTGGTCTGATGCACGCGCCCCGAAAACACTGCAAATTTTCCCTCATGCCACACAGTCCGCGCCCCGACGCCCTCCGCCCCGCAGCCCATTGCGGCCACGGGCAACCCTTGCCACCCGTTGCCGTGCGCCAGCGTGGCGTGGCACTGTTCGTCGTCATCGTCTTCGTCATGCTCTCGATGCTGCTGGCACTGTGGGCGTCGCGCACCTCGCTGTTCAACGAAATGGTGGTGGGCAACGACGCGGACTACCAACGCGCCTTCGAGGCAGCCCAGGCGCTGCTGCAAGACGCTGAACTTGATATTCGCGGCGAAATGGCCGATGGCAATTTATGCAGCGCCCCCCCTTGCCGCGCGTACTCGAGCGCGCTGCAGTTTCCGGGTGACACCAACGAGATCAACCCACTGATTACCGTGCTGGAATCCAAGGCCACGCGCTGCCAGGACGGCCTGTGCGCGCGGCGCGTGGGGCGGCAGGACTTTTGGAACTACGCCACAGCAGAGACCACCATCACACCTGCCGCTAACACGGCCTTGGGAGAAGTGCCGCTGTCCGACCTCATGGCCGTGGGTGCCCGCTACGGCCAGTTCACCGGCGCACAACTGGGCAGCACCACAGCGCCCGCCAACCCCATCCTGGCCGACCCTGATGCTGGACGGTACTGGATCGAAATCATGCGCTACAGCGACACAGCCAAAAGCGCCAACCTGATCGTGGATTCCACCACCAGCCAATTGCCGCTGAACCTCGATGTTTACGTTGTCTTCCGCATCACCGCCCTGGCCGTCGGGCGCAAGCCCGGCACCACCGTTGTGCTGCAGGAAACCTATGCCCGCCAACGGACGAAAGATTGAAACACAGCGCTGGGAAACCATGAATTCGATAGCTACCAGCGCACACCACACAATCGTTTCAGGTCATTTTTACTTCTTTTCTTGAATCCACCCCTGAAGGAGCAAGCCATGCCCCGCACCAAGAACCTACCCTTCCAGAAGAACCTGCTGGCCATTGCCATCGCCACTGCGTTGACCCCCGCCTGGGCGCTTGAACTGGTGCAGGAGCCGCCGCTGCCCACGTCCAAATCGGCTTTCGTAGCACCGAACGTGATTATTTCAGTCGATGATTCTGGAAGTATGGGGTTCCGTTTGGATACGGGAAGCACATATAACGCAACGAACAATACCACCCCCAATGCCGACAAAACATGGCCAGTTACCAGTCGGCGCATGAATGTGCTAAAACATTCATTGACACAGGTTTTCAACGACAAAGAACTTATTCCTGATGGAAAAATACGCTTGGGATGGCAGGCCATGTGGAACAACGGCAACACCGTGAGCACCTATGGCGATTTATATTATTGGTATGGCAGCGGCAACAATCCTGGCAAAGGAAATACACCCGGGGCAGACGACATTAAATCAACTAGCACCACAAGAAAAAATTATATTCGTCCCCTTGATTCAAATCATCGAACCAACTTCCTGAATTTTGTCGGTTATCTCTTACCACAAAATAGCACGCCTTCACACAAATTATTCAAGCAAGCCGACGAACATATGCGTGCGGCGTTGAGTAGTACCGGCCCGTGGTCCACAGATCCCGGCGGCACCGGCAGCAAGGCCACTGAATACCTCGGCTGTCGCCGCAACTATCACATCATGTTGACCGATGGCCAATGGAACGGCACTGTATCTGGCGAGCAGCAAGATGGAACCAACTGGGGGGCTTCTGGCAATCGTTTGGAATACAACACCACGTCTGACCAGACAAGAATTTACAAAGATGATGACTCGGACACCTTAGCAGACTGGGCCTTCAAAAGCTGGATGAATCCTTTACAGGATTCAAGCAAACTCACGGATGCGGACAAACTCAAACCCTCGAAGGTTTATGAAGAGGCTCCAGCCACCGAGTTTTTTACCCGGACAAAAGACACATTTAAGTATGTGGAAATTTCCAGACCCAACAGAAGGAGCAAGTGCGAAGCTATAGCCGGAGAGTGGAACAGCAATACTGAACTGTGCAAAATAAAAGGAACAGAAACCAAATCCGTCGATCTCCAAAAATACTGGAATCCCAAATACAACCCTGCCACCTGGCCACATATGGTGACCTACACCATCGGTTTCAGTAAAGAGGCATATCAATGGACTGACACGCCCACACCGCCTACAGCACAAATACCTTTTGGCTATGACAACGGATTTGTTGACCTAGTTACCGGTTGGCAATCTTGGCCAAAAATGAGTTCAAACTCTGATATACGGGGAATGGATTTATGGCACGCTGCCATAAATGGTCGTGGACGGTTTTATGCTGTGGAAAAAGGGGAAGATCTAGAAAATGTCTTCCGCGAAATTATCGGCAAGATCAACGATGAAAGCGCCCCCCTGCCCGACAATATTGCCGGCGGCGGCAGCACCAGCGGTTACAACGTTTCGCAAAGCAACGCCGGTATTTTTGCATCGGTCTACGACCCCAAAAACGGGTGGAGAGGCTCCATCACCGCCACACGCGCTGTTGAGCCCGAAGAATATGCCTGCCCGACAGAGGCAGACCCTGCGGCCAAGTGCATCCGCTTTCCTGACACCACCGCCGGATGGCAAGGCAAGTCAACTGCGGACCGGCTCGACGAAGCCTGGCCTACGGATGGTTCAGTAGACACCCGGCTGGTTCTAAGCTGGGGCGACGGTTCGGGCCAAGGCATCCCATTCACATGGACCACCAGCGCAGCCATTGGTTACAGCACGGCGCAAAAGCTGGCGCTGCTCGGCGTCACATCGGGCGACACGACGCTAGACCCCCTGAAGACCCAGGGCATCAACATCGTCAACTACATCCGGGGCGATCGCAGGCTGGAAGGCACCACGACAGACAAGCCACTGCGCGTGCGCTACAGCCGGCAGGGAGACGTGGTCAACTCCGAAATCTGGTACACCGGGCGCCCAATTAGCAACTATGCGATGGGCTATTCGAGCTTTGTGACGGCCCAGAAAGATCGCACGCCCATTCTGTACGTGGGCGGCAACGACGGCATGCTGCACGGGTTCTCTGCCACAGATGGCAAGGAGCTGATCGCGTATGTGCCGCGCGGCGTGGTAAGCGGGCTAAAAGACCTGACCGATAAGGACTACCAGCACCGCTACTACGTCGATGGCTCGCCCATGACTGGCGACATCAAAGATGGCACCACCTGGAAGACCCTGCTGGTGGGCGCGCTGGGTGCCGGTGGCAAGGGCTACTTTGTGCTGAACGTCACCAACCCCGCCGGATTTGGCACAGCCACTGCGGCTGATCTGGTGGTGCTGGACCGCACTCGCGCCAAGGGCGAGGCCGACCCCAACTGCAGCGCGCTCACGGGCACGGCAAAAACCGCCTGTGACGCGACCGTGGCCGAAATCAAGGACATCGGCAACATCACGGCCCAGCCCGGGCGCAACCCTGCCAACAAGCAAGAAGCCACGCAAATCACGCGCATGAACAATGGCCGCTGGGCCGTGGTTATGGGCAATGGCTATAACAGCGACAACCAGCGCCCGGTGTTGCTGGTGCAGTACCTTGATGGCGACAAGGCGCTTAAGCGCATTCAGGCCGTCCCTGCGACAGTCGCCACGGGCACCGGCAACGCCAATGACAACGGGCTGGCATCGCCCGCGCTGGTGGACCTTGATGGCGATGGCAAGACCGATGTGGCCTATGCAGGTGACAACCTGGGCAACCTTTGGAAGTTCGACCTCACCAGCGTCACCGACAGCGACTGGAAGGTGGCCTTCGGCGACAACAAGCCGCTGTTCACCACGCGCGGCCCCGCTACGCTGACCAGCACCACGCGCGACAAGGTGCAGCCCATCACGGCCCCACCCATCGTGCGTCCCAACGACCGCAGCATGACCGTGGGTACGGGCGCCAGTGCAAAGACAATCCCCCTGGGCGGCATGATGGTTGCCTTCGGCACGGGCCGCAACCTCACTGCAAACGACCGCCGCACCGACATCACGCAGCCGGTGCAAACGCTGTATTCGGTGCTGGACAACACGCGCTATCGCATGAAGACGGACAAATCCTCGCTGGAAGTCCACCCCGGCGGTGGCACCTGCCCCAGCGGCGCCGACTGCGTGCCTGCCCCCACGCAGGTGGGCACCATCGCCAACAACGGCGAGCCCCTGGCCAAGCAAACCGTGACGACCGTGTCTGGCGACGACGCCACCGTGAACGCCACGCAAGAGCTGAAGACGGCCACCTGGAACAAGTACAAGGGCTGGTATGTGGATTTGCCGTTTGCTGGTGAGCGACTGCTCAAACCCATGCAGTTCTATGATGGCAGCAACATTCTTGCGGTCTATAGCGAATCGCCCTCGGGCACCAAAAACAGTGAGAGCGACAACATCAACGAGAGTTGCGTGCCGGTGAAAGTGGACACCAGCGCGGGCAGCCAGTTCCGAACGTTTGTCAACATCATGGATGGCAAGCGCCCCACGGTCCAGCTGGTGGACACCGACAACAACGGCATCTACAACTCCGCTGACAACAATGTCAACCGAGTGGCGGTGAAGACCGGCACACCGGTCCTGATCACCAAACGCGACCGCATTCAGGACCTCACTGGCGGCGGGGGTGCCCGGGACACCCTGAACCGCATGCCTGAGCAATCCATGCGCCCCAGCTGGCGCCAACTGAAGTGAGAAAAGCAACATGATTCGACATCCGCAGAAAGCGCAACGTGGCTTCACCCTCATCGAGCTCATGATCGTGGTGGCCATCGTCGGGATTCTCTCGGCGGTCGCCTACCCCAGCTATACCGAATACGTCCGGCGCGGGCACCGGGCGGATGCGCGCGCCGGGCTGTTGCAGGCGCAGCAGTGGCTGGAGCGTGCCGCCACGGCCACAGGCGTTTACCCCACGGCTTTACCCGCCACTTTGACCTGGGCCAATGACTCCGCCAAGCGCTACACCATATCTATTGGCGGAGCGACCACGTCCGCCTTTACGCTGACGGCCACCCCCAAAGGAGCCCAGGTTGGCGACAAGTGCGGCAATTTCACCGTTACCAATACTGGCGTGCGCGGTGCCAAGGGCGCCACCACAGGCGATATCGTCACCGACTGCTGGAACAAATAGCCCGCTGCGCTACCATCCGCAGCGCAATGACAACACCTGCGCTCACCTTCATGAACCAAGCGCTTGGGCTCGCCGCCCAGGCGCTTTTTCTTTCCAACCCCAATCCGCGCGTCGGCTGCGTGCTGGTGGCGCCCGATGGCCGGGTGATCGGGCGCGGCTTTACCCAGCAGGCCGGCGGGCCGCACGCCGAGGTGATGGCGCTGCGCGATGCAGCAACTGCCGGGCAGGACGTGCGCGGTGCCACGGCCTACGTCACGCTGGAGCCCTGCGCGCACCAGGGGCGCACGGGGCCGTGCTGCGATGCGCTGATTGCCGCCGGCATAGGCCGCGTGGTGGCCTCCATTGCCGACCCCAACCCGCTGGTGGGCGGCCAGGGCTTTGCGCGGCTGCGGGCGGCGGGCGTGGCGGTAGAGGTGGGCCCGGGCGCGGCCGAATCACGCGAGCTCAATATCGGCTTTTTCAGCCGCATGGTGCGCGGCACGCCGTGGGTGCGCCTCAAGGCTGCGGCGTCGCTGGATGGCACCACTGCCTTGGCCAATGGCGCCAGCCAGTGGATCACATCGCCCGCTGCGCGCGCCGATGGCCACGCCTGGCGTGCGCGCGCCTGCGCGGTGCTGACCGGCATTGGCACGGTGCTGGACGACGACCCGCGCCTGGATGTGCGCGAGGTGCCCACCCCGCGCCAGCCGCATGTGGTGGTGGTCGATAGCCAGTTGCAAACGCCGCTGGATGCTCGCCTTTTCATAGCTTGTCGCGCTTGCTACATATACGCTGCAGCCCAAAATGATGCCAAAAAGGCCGCACTGGAAGCGCGTGGCGCCACCGTGATCTATCTGCCCAATGCACAGGGCAAAGTGAGCCTGCCCGCCATGCTGCGCGACCTGGCCCAGCGCGGCGTGAACGAGCTGCACGTGGAGGCTGGCAACAAGCTCAATGGCTCGTTCGTGCGCGAGGGGCTGGTGGATGAACTGCTGGTGTATCTGGCACCCACTTTATTGGGGCCGGGCCTTGGCATGGCCAACGTGGGGCCATTCGACGCATTGGGTCAGGGCTTGGCGATGGACTTCACTACGGTGGAGCGTGTGGGGCCAGACATTCGCATCGTGGCCCGGGTGCGCGGGCGCGATATTTTTTGACAATGGCGGCAATGGGGCGGTGACCATTTGGGTGTCTCGGACCCAAGTTTGTACAGACAACGTCATAACTCCATGCTCACCAAAAATACGCTCTCTATACGGCAATGGCTTCGCTTTAGCGCCAACACTTGATTGTGTAATACACTTATTTATGTGTTGAACATCATCAAAGGATCAAACATGGCCGCGAATGTCAATTTCACTGGTTCCGTGGATCGCGACCTACTCAAGCGAGCCAAGGTGATTGCGGCCAAGGCGGATACGTCGATCAATGCGCTGTTCAATGCCGAGCTACGCTACCTGGTCGAAACTTTTGAGGCAGCCGAAATCAGCGGCAATCAAAACTTCAGAGCCCTGCTGGATTTTTCGCTGGGGCGCATTGGCGACGGTGAAACGCTTGCAGCCTTAGGGATAGACAGCCAGGAAGACCTTTTCTTGCTGATGGCGCAGGCCCATTTGCCCATGCCGCGCATTGCAGATGCTGAAACACAACATATGGTGGGCAGCCTGCACGCACTGGCGCCTTGATCGGCAGGCCGAATGACGACGCACGCTGACATTGTTTTGCTGCCCGACGCGGGGCCGTTGATTACCCTGGCCTATGCCGACGCGCTGGATGTGCTTTTCAGGCCGGGCTGGGAGGTTGCGCTGGTGGATATGGTGCTGTTGGAGGTGACGCGCAACCAGACCCCTACCAGCGATAAGCTGGCGCAATGGGCACAAACCAACCATGTGCCCGTTCTCACCACCAGGATTCATGAACGCTACCAACAAAGCCTGTATAGCGGCTCTGCCCCACCCCGAAAATCGAATCTGGGGGAACTGGCAATTCAGGAATCGATGAATCACTTTGCAGTAGAGCAGCCACCGAAAACCGGTGTTTTCTTGTTTGAAGACCACAAAATAGCGCGTGCCAGCTTTGTCGTTCCAGACAATTGCCGCAAGGTCAGCACCCGGGCTTTCTTGTTGTTTCTGGAACAAAAGGGGTGGCTGGCGTCTGCCGCAGAAATCGAGCGCAAAGCGGTTCACGCCGGGCGTGCGTTTTCAAATTTGCGCTTCCCCCCGTAATAGTCCGCCCCACTCACCCGCAAACCAGCTGACTGCCCTGCCCTTGGGCCCGCGCTTGCATGCCGCCAATGGCAGCAGCTGCGGCAAAGCCGGCGTGCTGAAACGTGTTGAGCACCTGCTGCAGCGCGTCGGGGCTGCAGCTCACCAGCAGGCCACCGCTGGTTTGGGGGTCGGTCAGCAGGTGGCGCTGCCATTCGGGCGCACCGGGGGCCCAGGCCACATCGGCGCCGTAGGCGGCCCAGTTGCGGGCCGATGCACCGGTCACCACGCCATCCAACGCAAACTTCGCAGCGGCCTCAATGAAAGGCACCTGGGCCACATTGACCCGGGTCGACAGCCCCGAGCCCCGGCACACCTCCAACAAATGGCCGGCCAGGCCGAAGCCGGTGACGTCGGTCATGGCGTGCACCCCGTCCAGCGCGCCCAGCGCAATGCCCACGCGGTTGAGTTGCGTGGTGTAGCGCAGCATGTCGGCATAGCCAGCAGCGTCCAGAATGCCCTTTTTGAGCGCTGCCGAAAGAATGCCCACGCCCAGCGGCTTGCCCAGCACCAGCACATCGCCTGCCTGCGCGTCGGCGTTGCGGCGCACGCGCTGGGGGTGCACCAGGCCCAGGCCCACCAGGCCGTAGATGGGTTCGAGCACGTCGATCGAATGCCCGCCCGCAATGGGGATGCCGGCTTCGCGGCACACGGCGGCGCCGCCTTCGAGCACGCGGCCTATCACTTCGGGCGGCAGCTGGGCAATGGGCATGCCCACCAGCGCCAGCGCCATGATGGGCGTGCCGCCCATGGCATAAATGTCTGACAGTGCATTGGTGGCGGCAATGCGGCCAAAGTCGTACGGGTCGTCGACGATGGGGGTGAAAAAATCGGTGGTGGCCACCAGCGCCTGGCTGTCGTTGAGGCGGTAAACCGCCGCGTCGTCGCTGGTTTCTGTGCCCACCAGCAGCTCGGGCGGCACGATGCCCTGCGGTGCGCGTGCCAAAATCTCTTGCAGCAGGCCCGGCGCTATCTTGCAACCGCAACCGCCGCCGTGCGAGAACTGGGTAAGACGAATGGGTTTTGAATCAACAGTCATGGTGCGCGCCATTGTGCCAGCCGCCTGCGGCGCGGCGCGGGGCGAGCCATGAGCCACCGCAGCCCCGTGCGCGTGGCAGACCGCCACGCGTTTCACACCCTCATTGATGCGCGGTCGCCCGCCGAATACGCGCTGGACCACCTTCCCGGCGCCATCAACTGCCCCGTGCTGGATGACGACGAGCGCCGCATTGTTGGCACCATCTACAAGCAGCAGGGCGCCTTTGAGGCGCGGCGCGTGGGTGGCGCCATGGTGGCCGCCAACCTGGCGCGGCATTTGCGCACGCAGTTTGCCGACCAGCCCGCCAGCTGGAAACCGCTGATCTACTGCTGGCGCGGCGGCATGCGCAGCGGCTCGATGGTGACCTGGCTGCGCCTGGTGGGCTGGGATGCCCAGCAACTGGCCGGTGGCTACAAGTCGTGGCGCCGCCACGTCATCGACCGGCTGGCCGAGCTGGCACCGCAACTGCCCCTGCGCGTGATTTGCGGCCCCACCGGCAGCGCCAAAACGCGCGTGCTGCAAGCCCTGGCCGCGCGCGGCGCGCAGGTGCTTGACCTAGAGGCCTGCGCGCGCCACCGCGGCTCGGTGCTGGGCGCCTGGCCGGGGGTGGACCAGCCTTCGCAAACCGCCTTTGAAACCGCCCTGCTGCATGCGCTGGAGCCCCTGGATTTGCAGCGCACCATCTATGTCGAGGCCGAGAGCAGCAAGATCGGCCGCCTGGCGGTGCCCCAGCCCCTGGTGCAGCGCCTGCGCGCCAGCCCCTGCATCGAGATTGCAGCCAGTGTGCCAGCGCGGCTGGATTTTTTGCTGCGCGACTATGCCAACCTGGGCGACGACCCCGACCTGCTGGCCCAGCAACTGGGCGTGCTCAAAGAGTTGCACGGCAAGCAGGTGATTGCACGCTGGCAAGACTGGGCACAGGCAGGTGCGTTGCCCCCCCTGTTCGCCGAGCTGGTGGCACTGCACTACGACCCGCTGTATGCCCGATCGCAAAGCACGCACCTGCACCAGTGGGCTGCACGGCACAGCCTGGCCAGCGACGATCTTTCTGCAGCCGGCATTGATACCCTGGCCGCCCAGGTGCTGGCGCTGGGCTGAGGGCCCCCTCTGCACCGGACAGGGCTTCGTGCATCGATAGCTATCAAAACAATAGCTGCTTGCGCTTACTGCATAAGCGCTAGAGGCATATTTGACCCAATTTTCTCGGATTCACACGACAACGGTGCCTGATATTGGTGCGCGCTGGCCACGCACCAGTATGGTTTTCATGGTCCAAATTTTGCTTAATTTTGGTGCAAATCTGGCGCCGACGTCTTGAGCGCACCAGAACCGATCAATTCTGAGCACGAGGAAGTTATGAATGCACTCCCACAGGGCAGCGATGCCCTGTTTATTTTGCTGGGCGCCATCATGGTGTTGGCCATGCACGCGGGGTTTGCGTTTTTGGAGCTGGGCACCGTGCGCAAAAAGAACCAGGTGAATGCGCTGGTCAAAATTTTGGTGGATTTTTCGGTTTCCACGGTGGTGTATTTTGTGGTGGGCTACAGCGTGGCGTATGGCACCCATTTCTTTGTGGGTGCAGAAACCTTGGCCCAGCAAAACGGCTATGCGCTCGTGAAGTTCTTCTTTCTGCTTACCTTCGCTGCGGCCATTCCGGCCATTGTGTCGGGCGGCATTGCCGAGCGTGCCAAATTCTGGCCCCAACTGCTGGCAACGGCTGCCATCGTGGGCTTTGTCTATCCATTTTTTGAAGGCATCGCCTGGAACGGGCACTTTGGCATCCAGGCTGCCATTACCGCCCTGACAGGGGCCGCTTTTCACGACTTTGCCGGTTCTGTGGTGGTGCACGCCATGGGGGGCTGGATTGCCCTGCCTGCGGTGCTGCTGCTGGGGTCGCGCTCCAACCGCTACCGCAAGGACGGCGCCATCTCGGCACACCCTCCATCCAACATCCCGTTTCTGGCGCTGGGGGCGTGGGTGCTGGTGGTGGGCTGGTTTGGTTTCAATGTGATGAGCGCGCAGACGGTCGACAAGCTCTCGGGGCTGGTGGCGGTCAACTCGCTGATGGCCATGGTGGGGGGCACGCTGGCTGCGCTGGTGCTGGGCAAAAACGACCCCGGCTTTGTGCACAACGGCCCGCTGGCCGGGCTGGTGGCGGTGTGTGCGGGCTCGGACCTGATGCACCCGCTGGGCGCGCTGGTGGTGGGCGCGGTGGCGGGCAGCATCTTTGTGGTGATGTTCACCCTGACCCAGAACCGCTGGAAGATCGACGACGTGCTGGGCGTGTGGCCCCTGCACGGGCTGTGCGGCACCTGGGGCGGCATCGCAGCGGGCATTTTTGGCAGCAAGGCGCTGGGTGGGCTGGGCGGCGTGAGCCTGTGGGCCCAACTGATGGGCACGGCCATGGGCGTGCTGTGGGCGCTGTTGGGGGGCGCGCTGGTGTATGGCGTGCTCAAGGCCACGGTGGGCCTGCGCCTGTCGCAGGAAGAAGAGTTTGATGGTGCCGACCTGTCGATCCACAAGATCAGCGCAACGCCCGACCGCGAAGTGAGCTGGTAAGAACCTGTTCTGGGATCGTCGAATTGCCCTGCCTGGGCGGTTGTTGATTTTTTCACACGGCAAGAGGCCAGTTCCTCGGCACGGCGTGCCGTCTGACACCCGCCCGGCGTGCGGCCCGCTACGCTGTGGCGCATGATGTGCACAGCGAGCCCACACAGTGGGCCGGCACGCCATCGCGCTGGCAAAGTCCTCGACCACCCAAATCACCACAGCCGCCCAAAAGCCTCCGATGAGCCCGCCCATGACCCCAGCCCTTGTTTCCGCCCCCCGTAGCGTGCTGCCACTGCGGCATCTGCCAGTGCTGTGGGCAGCCCTGCTGGTTGCCGTGCTGGGTGGCTGTGCCGAGTTGCCCAAGAATGTGCCGCGCCCCGTTTCAACGGCGCTGGAAACCACCGCAGGCACCGCGCTGGCCACCCAGGTGCAAGAGCGCCGCGCGGCGGCGAGTGGGCGCTTTGAATCCGGCTTTTTGCTGCTCTCCGGCCCCCAGGCGGCCTATGGCAGCCGCCTGGCACTGGTCGAGGCGGCCCAAAAAACGCTGGACCTGCAGTACTACGCCATTCACGCCGATGCCAGCACCGAGCGTCTGCTGCGCAGCGTGGTGGCCGCAGCCCGGCGCGGCGTGCGCGTGCGCGTGCTGCTGGACGACTTCAACACCTCCGGCGCGGACGCGCAGGTGATGCGCCTGGCCTTTGAGCCCAACATCGAAATGCGCATGTTCAACCCGGTGGCCGGTTCCCGTGACTCGTCTTTGTGGCGCATGGTCAGTGCCCTGAGCGATTTTTCGCGGGTGCAGCAGCGCATGCACAACAAGCTGTTCATTGCCGACAACGCCATGGGCATCGCCGGCGGGCGCAACCTGGGCGATGCCTATTTCGGCCACGACACTTCGGGCAACTTTGTGGACCTGGACGTGCTGGCGGCTGGCCCCATCGTCAAAGATCTGTCGCGCAGCTTTGACAGCTACTGGAACAACGAGCGCGCCTACCCGGTGCAGTCGCTCATCACGCGCAAAGAGCTCGATGCCCTGCGCGCTTCTGCTGCATCGGTCGAAGAGGTGGACGAGACGCCCACCGAATCTTCCAGCCCCCCCGAGGCCGCCCCCAGCCCTGTGACAACGGCATCAGCATCAGCAGCGGCAACGGCATCGCCCCCGAACGCCACGACCGCCCTGGAGGCCCTGGAGGCCCAGCGCAGCCGCGTGTGGGACCGCAAGCCACTCAATCTGGCCGCCGCACGCTTTGTGTGGGCACCGGCCGTGGTGCTGGTGGACAAGCCCGCCAAGATTCCGGCAGATTCCGCCGCCACCACGGAGCCGCTGGCACCACAGCCCGGAACACCGTCGCCGCGTGATGCGGTGACGGCAGTGGCTGGGCAGCGCAACGCCCTGGCCCCCGCGGCCCCCGTGCACCCCGTACATGTGGCATCGGTCACGCCGGCACCCAAAACGCCCACGGCATCAATCACCGCGTCCCCCGTGGGCACCTCCACGGCCCCTACGTCAGGCACGCCTCAGGCGCCATCGGCGGCCGAGCTTGAATACCTGGAAAGCCAGGAAGACACCGTGGTGGATGGCCTGTTGCAGCTGATGGACCAGGCCCGGCGCGATTTGCTCATTGTTTCGCCCTATTTCGTTCCCGGCCCCGAGATCACGGCCGCCTTTGCCGCCGCGCGTGCCCGGAACGTGCGGGTGCGGGTGCTGACCAATTCGCTGGCATCGAATGACGCACCCATTGCCCATGTAGGCTACGCACGCCACCGCAAGACGCTGCTGGCGATGGGCGTCGAACTGTACGAAATGCACAGCGAGGCCACCGGCGTGCGCAAGGCGTTGAGCGCCACGGGCAGTGGCAGCAGTGGCGGCAGTGACGGCATCGGTGCCACGGGGTCCACGGGCTCTTCGCGCGCGATGCTCCACTCCAAGCTGGTGATCATGGACCACCGGCTGCTGGCCGTTGGCTCGATGAACCTGGACATGCGTTCGCAAAAACAAAACACCGAGATCGCGCTGCTGATCCGCAGCATGGATCTGTCCCGCAGGGCCGGTGCCAGCATCGAACTGGCGCTGCGCGATGCCGCCTGGCATGTGGAACTGGACGCCCGTGGCGGCCTTGTCTGGCGGGCGCCGCAGGGCAGCAACCTGCAGGACGCCACCAGCGAGCCCGGCGCAAGCGTGCCGCTGCAGTTGCTGTTGCTGCTGCTGGGGCCGCTGGCGCCCGATCATCTGCTGTAGAGCCTGCCCCGCACGGGTGGCCGCGCCCGCCTCAAGGCTGCAGGGCTGCCAGCCAGGCCGTGATGGCGCGCTGATCGGTCATGGTGCGCACGTGCTGGTAGGCCAACTCGGCCTCTGGATAGCGGCGGCGCAGCAGGTTGAGCCATTGCTTGAGGCGGCCGGCGCGCTGGCGCGGCTCCAGGTCGTTGCACACCAATTGCCAGAACGCTGCCAGCTGCGGCAGCAATGCCGGCCACTGCACCGGGTCGGTGCCGGGCAGGCCCTGGTCGGCAGCACGGATGGCACGGGCCAGCCCGGGGTCGGCCACCATGCCGCGGCCCAGCATAAGGGCGTCGCAGCCCGACACTTCGCGGCAGCGCTGCGCGTCGGCCACGGTCCAGATCTCGCCATTGGCCACCACGGGGATGCGCACCGCCGCCCGGATTGCCGGGATCTGCTCCCAATAGGCGGGCGGGCGGTAGCCATCGGCCTTGGTGCGCGCATGCACCACCAGTTCGCTGGCACCGCCAGCCTCCATGGCCTGCGCGCACTCGCGCGCCAGGCTGGCGTCGTTAAAGCCCAGGCGCATCTTGGCCGACACGGGCAGGTGGGCGGGAACAGCGCGGCGCACGGCGGCCACCAGCGTGGCAATGCGCTCGGGCTCTTGCAGCAGCGCCGCCCCGCCGCCGTGGCGGTTGACCACCTTGGCGGGGCAACCAAAGTTCAGGTCGATGCCCTCGGGCCCCAGCGCCGCCAGGCTGGCCGCGTTCTCGGCCATGCACACCGGGTCGGAGCCCAGCAGCTGCGCGCGCACGGGCACGCCGGCCAGCGTGCGCCCGCCATGGTGCAGTTCGGGCAGGTAGCGCAGAAACACCCTTTCGGGCAACAAGGTGCCGGTGACGCGGATGAACTCGGACACGCAGCGGTCCACGCCGCCCACGCGGGTGAGCACATCGCGCAGCACAAAATCCAGAAGCCCCTCCATGGGGGCGAGCAGCAAGGTCATGGTGCAGCACACCCGCCCGACTTGCGGAGGGATGCTCAGAGAGTATTCAAACAAAAACGGGCTGTAGCGCTTATGTATAAAGCGCAAATAGCTATAATTATTATAGCAACTTACGCCGTTGTCGGCGGCCCCGTCGGCAGCCGACATTGTGCGACAGGCTGACGGAGTGCTCTGCCTGCGGTGCCGCCCGCTGCACGGGTCATCACAGCGTCATCGCACGGTGCTGCAATGCACGCCATACCCTTCGCAACCCATGCCCCCATGTTGCTCCACCGAACCGAAAAAGCCCGCCGTGAACTCTCGCCAGGCGTTCGCACCCTGAGCCTGCGCGAACGCTCGTTGCTGTTGCTGGCAGACGGCAAACCCCTGGCCGATCTGCAGGCCATGTACCACGGCATCGGTGCGCAAATGGTGGAGCAGCTGGTGCGCGAGGGCTACCTCACCCACTTGGCCACCACGCGGGCGGCAGACACCGCCGCCCCCGCGCCAGAAACGCCCCCCGAACCCACCGAGGCCCTGCGCTCACTGGCGGGCACCCGCATGTACCTGTTCGATCTGTGTGAACGCCTGTTTGCGCGCCGCGACCCCGATCTGGCCCGCTTCTATCACGCCACCTTGCGCGAAGCGCGCGATCACCACAGCATGCTGGAAGTGGGCGCAGCCCTGATCGCGGAAGTGGCCAAGGTGGCCGGGCCGGAGCGCGCCCACGGCATCCGCGAACGCCTGGAGCAGTTGCAGCCGCCGGAACGCGCGCTGTCAGCCGCCATGAGCGACTGAGCCCATCGCGCAGCCCCTTCATCCCATCGAACGGGATCGAATCAGGCCGCAGCCAAGCGCCACAGCGAGGTGACTTCCGCCGCACGGGCAGCGTGCAGGGCATCGCCCGCATCGGCCGCCTTGGCGTGGTGCGGGCGAATGTCCTCACGGCCCAGCACCTTGAGGCCGGCCTCGGCAATCCAGCCCAAGAGCTGTTCGCGGCTGCGCAAACCCAGGTGCTCGGCCAGGTCCGACAAGATCAGCCAGCCCTCGCCTGCGGGCTCCAGGTGGGCTGCGAGCCCTGCCAGAAAGCCGCGCAACATGCGGCTGCCCTCGTCATACACCGCGTGCTCGATGGGCGAGCTGGGGCGGGCCGGCACCCAGGGCGGATTGCACACCACCAGCGGCGCGCGCCCGGCAGGAAACAGGTCCACCGACTGCAATTCGACCTGCGGCAGCACGCCCAGGCGCTGCAGGTTGTCGCGGGCGCAGGCCAGCGCGCGCGGCTCGTTCTCGGTGGCCACCACGCGCTGCACGCCCCGGCGCACCAGCAGGGCCGACAGCACGCCCGTACCCACGCCGATGTCAAAGGCCAGCGCCTTCGACGGCAGGGTTGCGGCTGCCACCAGGTCCACATATTCGCCGCGCACGGGCGAAAACACCCCGTAATGCGGATGGATGCGGTTGTGGGGTGCGGCGCCGAGCGCAGGCACTTCCACGCCCTTCTTGCGCCACTCGTGCGCCCCCACCAGACCCAGCAGTTCACGCAGCGAGGCCACCGAGCGTTCGCCCGTGGCCGCGCCCCAGGCTTCGGTGCAGGCCTGGCGCAGGTCGGGCGCACGGCGCAGGTCAATGGCGTAATCGCCTTCCAGCGCAATCAGCAGGGACGACAGCACGCGTGCGCGCTGCGCCTGCGCCTGGCGGTGCAGGTGAAACGCTTCGGCCGCCGTGGCCTCTGCCATTTTTTGTGCTGCCTTGGCTGCCGCCTTGGGCGGCTTGCGATCCACCCGCCGCATAAGGGCCTGCAGCAACATGCGGGCGTTCTGAAAGTCGCCCTGCCACAGCAGGCCGGTGCCTTCGCAGGCCAGCCGGTAGGCCGTGTCAGCGGACAGCGTGTCATCGGCCACCACGACGCGGCGCGGCGCAGTGGCCCCGCTTTCGGAGCGCCAAAGGGCTTCGTGGGCTTGGCCCGAGTCGCTCCAGGAGATCATGCAATAGCCTTAATTGATGGGGCGTTTGAGACGCACTTCTTCGATCTTCACGCCGCCTACCACGGCCGTCTTGGCAGTGGAGAGCTCGCGCTTGAAACCGGCCATTTCGTGGAACCGGATGGCGCGTTCGTTGCGCAAGGGAACCCACGCGGTCACGTTGGTGCAGCCTTCTTCGTGCAGGCCGTCACGGGCGGCGTCCCACAGGGCCAGGCCTACGCCCTGGTTCCAATGGGTGGGCGCGGCGTAGATGGCCCAGATTTCACCGGTGGTGGGGCGGGATTTTTCATCGCGCGAGCGGTCATAGCCGACGAAGCCCACAATCTTTTCGCCATCAATGGCGACTTGCACCTGGGGCTCGCAATATTCAATGGCTTCGCGCCAGTAGGCCTGGCGCTTTTCTACCGACATGGATTTCAACTGCTCGTCTGGCACCAGACCTTTGTAAGCCTCTTGGGCGGATACGGTGTGGATCTGGGCAATGGCTTTGGCATCGCGAAGCGTGGCGGGACGAACCTGGATACTGGACATGGAAAAACCGAACGAAAACAGGGAGTGAAAAAACAAAAAGGACCGGCATTGTCGCCGCAAACGCTTTTTCGCCCTGTGCTGCTGGTTAATCCGGGGGCTCGCAACGCCCCCCACCACCACCCTCAGGCCCTGCTGAGCGCGGCGTTCGATGCCGTGTCCAGGCCCTGCGCCCGGGCGCGTTTGTTGCGCGGGCGCGGCACCTTCACCGCAGGCGGCACACCGTTGATGGCGCCCATGCACAGCACCAGCGCCACACTGTGCGATGCGTCCTCGCGCTCATCCGGCGCATAGGGGCGATAGCTGCCATTGCCAGCGCCGTGGCCGCGCTGCACAGAGTGAAACACCACGCGCGCGCCCTCCCGGTTGCTGCCCGAGCACAGCACGCGCAAACGCGCGTCGCGGTCGAGCGCCAGGCCCGTGTGGCCGGGCCGGTTGATGAGGTCGGTACGCACAGCGCGCCACGTCTGCCCGTCGTCCAGCGAAAATTGCCAGGTGCCTGCCTGCGTATCCAGATATTCAATGACCACACCCGCCGATGCCCGCATGTCGGCGCAGTTTTCCTGCAGCAGTTGGGCCACGGTATTGCCCCCCACACCGGCCCCGCCAGCAGCTGCCACGGGGCGTTGATCGACGATGCGCTGACCGAGAACGGAAGAGCGGGCGACAGAATGGGAAACACTGGCACTCATGCGTAAACCTCTTTGTGGATAAGCTGGACAGGATCGGATGCGCCACGCGGTCCAGCCACAGACCATCACAACGCCTGGGTCACAGTCTAGAAACCGCACGCCCGTGCGTCCATCGCACAAATGGACTAGTCGCGCACCCCGGCGTTGTGCGCAATACTCGCCCCATGCCTGCCAGTCTGCTGCTTGTTGACGACCACACCCTGTTTCACACCGGGCTGCGCCTGATCGTGCAGGACCACCCCGGCGTGGATGCCATCTTCGAAGCCGGCACCGTGGCCGAAGCCTGCGCGCTGCGGCCAGAGACCGTGGACCTGGTGCTGCTGGACATCCAGATGCCCGGCATGAGCGGCCTGGACGGCCTGCGCCTCTTGCGCCAGGCATTCCCCCGGGCGCGCATCGTGCTGGTGTCTGCCAGCGTGGCGCCCGACGCTGTTTACGAGGCGCGCACGCGCGGTGCCGACGGTTTTCTGCCCAAGTCGGCCAGTGGCGCCGACATTCTGGAGGCCATCAGCTGCGCGCTGTCGGGCGCGCCCTGCTTTCCCGCCCACAGCGGCAACACCACCACCACACGCGCACCGGCAGCGCCCACGCTGACCGCACGCCAGCTCGATGTGCTGTTCCTGCTGTGCACCGGCAAGCCCAACAAGGTGATTGCCCGCGATCTGGGACTGAGCGAAAACACCGTGCGCGTGCATGTGGCCGCCATCTTTGCGCAGCTGGGCGTCAACAGCCGCAGCGCTGCCTTGCTGGCGGCACAGCGGCTGGGCCTGTCGTTGCCGCCGCTGCATGATGCCGCCTGAAACGCCAGGGACCGGTGCGCTCTGGCCCTGGCCGTCGCTGCGCTGGGAGCGCGACGAGGTGCTGCGCGAGCAGGTCGCACTGCTGCGCCAGAACTTTCCCATGACCCTGGTGGCCTCCCTGGCCACGGCACTGGGCACGATGTGGGTGATGGACGGCGCGGTCGACCCGCAGGCGCTGACGGCCTGGCTGATCTCGCATGTGCTGGTCGTGATGGGGGTCTATCTCTCGCTGCGCAGCATGGACCCGACGACCGATCCCGCCCGCTGGTCGGCCTATAAGCTGATGGCCTGCATGGCCGGCATGGGCCTGAGTTGGGGCGGCCTGGGCCTGGTGGTGATGCACTGGGGCAACGCCAGCAGCGTGGTCTATGCCATTGGCATCGTCAGCACGGTGTCGTCCGGCGCCCTGGGGCTGGGAGCACCGCTGTACCGCGCCTACCTTGTCTACCTGAGCTGCGCCATTGGCAGCGTGCTGCTGGCCATTGCCCTGGCAGGTGGGCCGGTGCTGTGGCCCGCGCTGTTCCTCGTGCTGGTGTATTTCAGCCTGACCTGCATGCAGGCCAGCACGGCCGATACAGCCACCCGCCGCAGCATTGCCCTGAAACTGGAAAACCAGCGCCTGGTGGGAGAGCTGCGCGCCGAGTCCCAGCGCGCCCAGGCGGCGCAGCAGATCGCCGAAAAAGCCGATCGCGACAAGTCGCGTTTCCTGGCGGCGGCCAGCCACGACCTGCGCCAGCCGCTGCACGCCATGGGGCTGTTTCTGGAGAGCCTGCAGCGCAGCCCGCTGAACGCCCACCAGCAGACGGTACTGGACCATGCCCACGCCGCATCCAGCGCCGCAGCCGAAATGCTCACCACCTTGCTCGACTACTCGCGGCTGGAGGCTGGCGTGGTCAAGGTGCGCCCGTCGGCATTTGCCGTGCAACCCCTGCTCACGGCCCTGGAGCAGGAATTTGGCGTGCAGGCCGACAACGCACGCCTGGTGTACCGCACCCGCGAGACCTCACTGGCCGCGCATGCCGACCGATCACTGGTGGGCCTGGTGATGCGCAACTTCATCTCCAATGCGCTGCGCTACACCACCCGGGGCGGCGTGCTGATTGCGTGCCGTCGGCGCGGCCAGCGGGTGGCACTGGAGGTATGGGACACCGGAATCGGCATTCCCCAGCACCAGTGGGACGACATTTTTCAGGAGTTCCTGCAGCTCGACAACCCGGAGCGCGACCGGCGCAAGGGCCTGGGCCTGGGCCTGGCCATCGTGCACCGGCTGGTGAACGAGATGGGGGGCACAACTGTCGAGTTGCGCTCGCAACCGGGCCGGGGCTCGGTGTTTCGCCTCTGGATGGATGCGTGGGACGGCGCGCTGGAGGATGAAGCCGCGCCGCTCCCCGAAGACCGCAGCCTGGAGGGCCTGCATGTGCTGGCCATTGACGACGACGAGGCGGTGCTTCTTGGAATGCAGTCGCTGCTGCAAAGCTGGGGTTGCCACTGCACCGTGGCCGGCTCGGGCGCCGAAGCACTGAAGCACCTGGGCGACGACACCCCCGATCTCATCATCACCGACTTCCGGCTGCGCCATGAGGAAACCGGCAAGCAGGTGCTGCAGGCACTGCGCACGCACCTGGGCACTGCAGTGCCGGCCATCATCATGACGGGGGACACCTCGCCCCAGCGCCTGCGCGATGCGCAAAGCACATCGGCCCTGCTGCTGCACAAGCCGGTTTCCACCGGCCAGCTGCGCGAAGCCATGGTGCAGCTCATCACCCAGCCGTAGCCCACCAACGCGGCCGGCTCCGCGATGCAGCCGGTCGACGACAACGCGGCTACAACCAGCGGCGCAGCAGGCCCATGATCTTGTCGAAGCGCGCGCCGTAAGGCGGGTAGAACAGCGAGCCCATGGCCCAGCGGGACTGCACCAGCACCGCCTTCTGGTGGCAAAAGCGCAGAAAACCCTGCTCGCCGTGGTAGGCGCCCCAGCCGCTTTCGCCCACACCGCCAAAGGGCAGGTTGTCGTGGGCGATGTGCATCAGCGTGTCGTTCACCGTGACGCCACCGCTCACGGTGCGGCGCAGCACATCGTCACGCACCGCATCGCTGCGGCCAAACCAGTACAGCGCCAGCGGGCGGGGCCCCGCGTTGATGTGGGCCACGGCATCGTCCAGCCGCTCGTACGAAATCACGGGCAGGATGGGGCCAAAAATCTCCTCCTGCATCAGCGCCATGGCGGGCGTGGCGCCAAACACCAGCGAGGGCAGCATCTGGCGGCTGGCCCCGTCGCCCAGCGTGCCCACAGTGGCCGCCACGGGCTTGCCGCTGGCGGGGTCGATGGTGTGCACCTCGGCGCCCTGCGTCTGGGCCTGCTGCAGCATGGTGCGCAGCCGCGCATAGTGGCGCGGCGTGATGATGGAGGCGTAATCGGGGTTGCCCTCGATGCTGGGAAACAACCGTGCCACCGCAGCCTGGTAGGCCTGCGAAAACTCGGCCTCACGCCCGCGCGGCAGCAGCACGTAATCGGGGGCAATGCAGGTCTGGCCCGCATTGAGCAGCTTGCCGTGGGCAATCTTGAGCGCGGCGTCCTGCATGTCGCAATCGGCATCGACGATGCACGGCGACTTGCCCCCCAGCTCCAGCGTGGTGGGCGTGAGGTGCTGCGCTGCCGCCTGCGCCACCTTGCGCCCTACCGCAGTGGAGCCGGTGAACACCAGGTGGTCAAACGGCAGCGAGGCCACCAGCGCGGCCGCCGCTGCATCGCCCTGCACCACGCAGAACTCATCCGCCGCAAAGAACTGCGCCACCAACAGCGCCAGCTGGGCCGATGTGTGGGGCGTGAGTTCGCTGGGCTTGAGCATCACGCGGTTGCCCGCCGCCAGCGCCGTGATGGCAGGGGCCAGCGCCAGTTGCACGGGGTAGTTCCAGGGCGAAATCACGCCCACCACACCCAGCGGCTGGCGCGCGATCCAGCCCCGCGATGGCTGTAAAAAGAGGGGCGTGCGCACCTTCTGCGGCTTCATCCAGCGCGCCAGATGGCGCAAGGTGTGCGACAGCAGCGTACGCAACACAAAAAAATCGGCCACCTCGGTCAAACGCGGCGAGCGCATGCCGAAATCGGCCTGCACGGCGGCGGCCAGCACGGGCCCGTGCTCATCGAGCATCTTTTGCACGCGCAGCAGGCGCTCGCGACGCACCAGCAGGGGCACGTCAATGTGTGCCCGGCTGGCCTGGTACTGAAGGTCAAAATGGGCACGAATGTCGTCAGGTGTCATGGCCGCCATCATAGAAGACAGCCCGATGCCCCGGAGTCAAGCCCCTGCAACGCCCCCACGTCGGCGTCAGAAGCCACGAACCACAAAGCGCAGGCACCCGGCGCGGCTGCCAGCAGGCTCTTTCGCGCTACTGCTCTTCGCGAGGCTCGCGGGGTGCGCGGGGTTCCACATCCACCACCTCATCGGCGCCGGGCAACACGCCTGCGCGACGCGAGGGGGTGTCGGCGGCGGGTGCGGTGCGCGCAGCCGACCACCGCTCGGTGGAGCGGTAAACCGTGCTCCAACCCGTGCGCGGATCAACCCGCAGGGTCCAGGGCATCACGGGCCGACCGGTGAGGCGCGCCCACAACGCGCGCAGCCCCCACACCAGCGCCAGCACCAGCACGGCGGCCAGCAAACTCAAAAATATCACCAGCCCGGCAACCACCACCACGGCCCGGATGAGCCAGCGGGTCAGGCCCGCCAAAAAATCATTCAAACAACCTCCTCGGTTCTCAGCCTTTGGGCGATAGGCAGGGATGTCCACTACCCACTGTCAACCACCAAAATTTATGCCAAATGTGCCGCTAGCGCTTATCCATAAAGCGCTAGCAGCTATCATTTTTGACAATTAAAATTGCCTGCCGCTCAGACCGGCGCGGATGCTCCAAAGTGGAACACCCCCGGCTCCAGCACCGGATCCACACTGACCTCGATGCGGCTCTTGGGCGGGAAGCGCCCTTCGAGCAGCAACTTCGACAGCGGGTTCTCGATGCGCTGCTGGATGGCACGCTTGAGCGGGCGCGCACCAAACACCGGGTCGAACCCCACCTTGGCCAGCTCGGCCAGGGCGGCGTCGGACACCTGCATTTCCAGGTCCATCTTGGCCAGGCGCGATTGCAGCAGCTGCAGCTGGATCTTGGCGATCGAGGCAATGTGCGCCGCGTCGAGCGCATGGAACACCACGGTCTCGTCGATGCGGTTCAAGAACTCGGGGCGGAAGTGGTTCTTCAGCTCGCCCCACACGGCTTCCTTGATGTCGTCCGAGTCCTGCCCCACCATCGCCTGGATCAGGTGCGAGCCGATGTTGCTCGTCATCACGATCACCGTGTTCTTGAAGTCCACGGTGCGGCCTTGGCCGTCGGTCAGGCGGCCGTCGTCCAGCACCTGCAGCAGCACGTTGAACACGTCGGGGTGGGCCTTCTCCACCTCGTCCAGCAGCAGCACGCTGTAGGGCTTGCGGCGCACGGCTTCGGTCAGGTAGCCGCCCTCTTCATAGCCCACATAGCCCGGAGGCGCGCCAATCAGGCGGGCAACGCTGTGCTTTTCCATGAACTCGCTCATGTCGATGCGGATCAGGTGCTCTTCGCTGTCGAACAGGAAGCCCGCCAGCGCCTTGCACAGCTCGGTCTTGCCCACGCCCGTGGGGCCGAGGAACAGGAAACTGCCCGTGGGGCGGTTCGGGTCACTCAGGCCCGAGCGCGAGCGCCGGATGGCGTTGGCCACGGCGGCAATCGCCTCCTCTTGGCCCACCACGCGCTCGTGCAGCTTGGTTTCCATCTGCAAGAGCTTGTCTTTTTCGCCCTGCATCATCTTGGCCACAGGAATGCCCGTGGCGCGGCTCACCACCTCGGCGATTTCTTCGGCGCCCACCTGGGTGCGCAGCAGGCGGTTGGGGGCAGACACGCCATCGGTGCCGGCCTCCTGGGCCTGGGCTTCCTTGAGCTGCTTTTCCAACTCTGGCAGCTTGCCGTATTGCAGTTCGGCCACCTTGTTGAAGTCGCCCTTGCGCTTGAGTTCTTCGATCTGCAGCTTGACCTGCTCAACCTGCTCGCGCACATGCTGGCTGCCCTGCGCCTGGGCTTTTTCAGCCTGCCAGATCTCGTCGAGGTCGGCGATTTCTTTTTGCAGCGACTCGATTTCTTCCTCGATCAGGCCAAAGCGCTTTTGCGAGGCTTCGTCCTTCTCGCGGCGCACGGCCTCGCGCTCAATCTGCAGCTGGATCAGGCGGCGGTCGAGCTTGTCCATGACCTCGGGTTTGGAGTCGATCTCGATCTTGATCTTGGACGCAGCCTCGTCGATCAGGTCAATCGCCTTGTCGGGCAGGAAGCGGTCGGTGATGTAACGGTGCGAGAGCTCGGCGGCGGCGACGATGGCCGGGTCAGTGATCTCAACGCCATGGTGCACCTCGTACTTTTCCTGCAGGCCGCGCAGGATGGCAATGGTCGCCTCCACGGTGGGCTCGCCCACCAGGATCTTCTGGAAGCGGCGCTCCAGTGCGGCGTCCTTCTCGATGTACTTGCGGTATTCGTCGAGCGTGGTGGCGCCCACGCAGTGCAGCTCGCCACGCGCCAGCGCAGGTTTCAGCATGTTGCCGGCGTCCATGGCGCCCTCGGCCTTGCCCGCGCCCACCATGGTGTGCAACTCGTCGATGAAGACGATGGTTTGCCCCTCGTCCTTCGCCAGCTCGTTCAGCACGGTTTTCAGGCGCTCTTCAAACTCGCCGCGAAACTTGGCGCCGGCCAGCAGCGCTGCCATATCGAGCGAGAGCACGCGCTTGCCCTTGAGGCTTTCAGGCACCTCACCGGCCACGATGCGCTGCGCCAGACCCTCGACGATGGCGGTCTTGCCCACACCGGGCTCGCCAATCAGCACGGGGTTGTTCTTGGTGCGGCGCTGCAGCACCTGGATGGCACGGCGGATCTCGTCATCACGGCCGATCACCGGGTCCAGCTTGCCCATGCGAGCGCGCTCGGTCAGGTCGATGCAGTATTTTTTCAGGGCCTCGCGCTGGCCCTCGCCCTCGGCGCTGTCCATCTTCTGGCCACCGCGCACGGCGTCAATGGCGGCTTCGAGGCTCTTGCGCGTGAGACCGTTTTCCTTGGCAATGCGCGCGGCATCGCCCTTGCTGTCGATCACGGCCAGCAGAAACAGCTCGCTGGCGATGAACTGGTCGCCGCGCTTGATGGCTTCTTTTTCAGTGGCTTGCAGCACGCGGCCCAGCTCGGGCCCGCCCTGCACCTGATCCTGGCCCTGCACGGAAGGCAGCCGCTTGACGGCAGCCTCGGCCGCAGCCAGCAGGCCGGGCACGTTGGCACCCGCGCGCTGCAACAGTGCCTTGGGGCCGTCGTCCTGCTTGAGCATGGCCACGAGCAAGTGCACGGGCTCGATATAAGCGTTGTCATTGCCCAGCGCAATGCTCTGGGCATCGCTCAGGGCTTCCTGGAACTTGGTGGTGAATTTGTCGAGACGCATGGTCCATATCCTCCGAATTGCAGAGCACTTGAGGCAGGGTGTGCCTGATTTCAAGACAGCACGCAGGCCAGAACTTGTGCCAGGTCAACCAACCCAAGGGCGCTGGCACCCCCTTGTAAACCCATTTTTCCATGACCACCGGCGCTTGACCAGCGGGGAACAGCAACTGCGGATCCGGTTCGCCAAGGCGGCGTGCAAATCCACCCGTCGGCATTGCGCGGGGCATGGATGCCGTTTATTTGAAACGGCACCCCATTGCCCGGCCCAAAAAAAAGGCGCAGGCGGAAAACCGCCTGCGCCTGTCGCGTCACGCCAAGGTTCTACTTGGCGGGCACAACAATCACGGTGTCGCCCGTTTTGCCATCAGCGCCCGCTTCGCCCTTGGCACCGTCGTAACCGGTGGCACCCGTGGCGCCAGACGCACCGGTGGCACCGGTAGAGCCCGTGGAGCCCGTGGCACCGTCATAGCCGCTCGCACCCGTGGCGCCGGTAGCACCGGTGGGGCCTGGAACACCCACCGTGGAGCCGGTAGCTCCGGTGGCACCCGTGGCACCCGCAGGGCCTGCCGGGCCCGGAACCACCACCACCGGTGCAGCGACCGGCGGGGTTACAACGGTTTTTTCGCAAGCGGCCAGACCGAAAGTGGCAATCAGGGCGGCAAGCAGTAGGGAATTTTTCATGGAAACCTTGTAGGGAGGGGATAGACGCACATGACGATGAAACTGCGCGCGGAGTTTCTTTCTTGCCAAGACCTTCAACAGTCATTGACAAGCTGTGGCGCAAATCTACAGAAAATGCCCACGCGGCCCTGTAGGACGAACCGACGCCTGCGTGTCATTGTTCAGGCCGATTCAGCCCGCCTCCAGGCTGGATGGGTGTCCGGTCGGGTAAAAGCTGTTTTTCCGTCCCAACGCCAGCGCTGCGCCCCACGGCGCCCCAATCACCGTGCGCTGGCCACCGGACGGCCGAATGTGGCGACGCGGCCGCACCAGCGGCGTGGCTGTGCTCGCGGGTCCGCAGGGCGACGCCAGCGCCAGCACTTAGCGGTCGACGGCCCCTCAGGCGTTGCGTGCGTCGATGCCCCAGCGCGCAAGGGCGGCATCGTCGCTCACGCGCGCATCCACCCAGCGGGCTCCCTGCGCGGTTTCTTCCTTTTTCCAGAACGGCGCCTGGGTCTTGAGGTAGTCCATCAAAAACTCGCATGCCTGAAAGCTCTGGCCCCGGTGGGCGCTGGTCACTGCCACCAGCACGATCTGGTCGAGCGGCTGCAGCAGCCCCACGCGGTGGATGATGCGGGCGCCAAAAATATCAAAGCGCCGCATGGCCTCGTCCACCATCGCCTCGATGGATTTTTCGGTCATGCCGGGGTAGTGCTCCAGTTCCATGGAGGCCACGGCATCGCTGTCTTGCGCCGCCCGGCCGCCCGAAGGCGCAAGCGCCCCTTCGGAGGGCAGCGAGGACACGGACGTGCCGAGCGTGGGGGCCACGGTACGGTCACGCACGGTGCCGACAAAGCTGCACACCGCACCCACGCCCTTGTTCTCGTGGCGCAGCGCGGCAATTTCGGTGGAGACGTCAAAGTCCTCGGTCTGGATGGAAACGCGGGGCAAGGTCATGGCAAAAAGCTCTCTACAGGGCGAAATGACGGCAGGGGACGGGGCGCGGCCCACCCCTCAAGGCGAGCGGTGCAGGCGTGGCGCTGCCAGCAGCGCGCACTCTTCTTCCACCACCTTGTTCAGTTGCGTCAGCGCGGGCGATGGGGGCAGCTGGGCCAGCAAGGCTTGCAGGCGGGTGACATCACCGACGGTCGGGGCCACCTTGATCTGCGCGATGGCGGCGGTCAGGTTGCCGCCCCGAACCAGGGCGAGCACCTTGGCGGGCCATTCACTTTTGTTGCGTGCCATAAATTGTGAAATAGGTTTGTCTGTACGATTCGCCCGCACTGTACCCGCACTGCACAACCACCCCTTCTTCGCCCATGGCCACACAAACGATTCAGACACCTCTGTACAAGCTCTATCCGTCGCCACGCAACCTGCACCGCGATATCTTCGAGCACCAGGTTTTCGTGCCCTACCCCTACGCCATCATTGACCTGGATGTCATGGAGCTTTCGGGCAAGACCACGCTGTTTGCGGCCTGTCGGCTTTCCGACATGAAGATGGGGCAGTTGGTCACCTTCGATCTGGCACCCGATCAGGCCAAGTTTGAGCGTCTGTTCACACCCGACTGAACCACGCCCATGCACGACGACAACCAGATTTTCGTTCCGCCGTCTTTCATGGCCGTGTTCACCGATGCCCGTGGGCGGCTCACTGAAAAGGCCGACGCCGTGCGCACGCGCTACGAGCTGTGCGAAGACCTGGCCGGACACCTGGTGGAACATGCGCAGACGCTCTACAACGTGCAGGCCCCTTTAGAGGCCGAGATTTTGCGGCGCATCCATGCCGGGCTGTGCACGGCCGAATCGGGTGTATCAACGGCCGAGGCGACCTGGATCGTCACGCGGCTGGCCGAACTGCTGGTGTGGCCATGCCCCGACCTGGTTGTAGCGCCGCCAGAGCAGCCTGCCGCGCCCGAGGTGCCCTGAACTCGAACTACCCTGAACCTGCAGGTGCTGCCCGTTGCTGCCCGGCAGCCCGGTTGCGTGCCCGGCGCTTACCTGTCAGCCACCGGTGACCGGCGGAAAGAAGGCAACCTCTGCCCCGTCGGCCAGCGCGGCCGATTCATCGCTCAGCGTCTGGTTGAGCGCCATGCGCACGGCCTTGCCGCGCGCCAGGCTGTCGGCATGGGGGCCACCGCGCGCAATGAGTTCGTCGCGCAGCGCGCCCAGGGTGGCGGCCGTGGTTTGCACCGGCTCTAGCCCGGTGCCGATCGCCTCGCGGATGGAGGCGAAATAGCGCACGGTAATCTTCATGACAGCAGCTCCGAAAACGCAATGAACCGCACGGTGTCACCCGCTGCAATGGTCTGGCCGGCCGGGTTGTCCACCACACCGTCGCCCCAGGCGGCCGAGGTGAGCACGCCCGAACTCTGGTTGTTGAACAGGTCCAGCCCGCCCGTGGCGTTGTGCCGCACACGCAAAAATTCACGGCGTTTATCGGCCTTGGGCCAGGTGAAACCAGCGCGGGCAGCTATGGTTTGAGGAGCAACAACAGAGGCTCCCTGCAGCCGCAGCACAAAGGGCCGCACCAGCAACGCAAAGGTCAGAAAGCTCGACACCGGGTTGCCTGGCAGGCCGATGAAGTGCGCTGCCCCCCCATCGCGTGGAATCTGGCCGTAGGCAAACGGCTTGCCGGGTTTCATGGCGATCTGCCACAAATCGAGCGTGCCCAGCGCCTGAACGGCGGGCTTGATGTGGTCTTCCTCGCCCACCGACACACCGCCGCTGGTCAGGATCAGGTCGTGCGCGCTGCTTGCCGCGCGCAGGGCCTCGATGGTGGCGTCGCGCCGGTCGGGCACGATGCCGAAGTCGGTGACCTCGCAGCCCAGGCGCTGCAGCATGGCGCGCAGAAAAAAGCGGTTGCTGTTGTAGATGGCGCCGGGGCGCATCTGCTCGGGCGGCACATCGCCGGGCATGACCAGTTCGTCGCCGGTGGAAAACATCGCCACGCGCGGGCGGCGCGCCACCTGCAGCTGGTGCAGGCCAATGCTGGCGGCCAGGCCCAGCTCGGCAGGCGTGAGGCGCGTGCCGGCGGGCAACACCACGGCGCCGCGCGTGATGTCTTCACCGGCACGGCGAATCCACTGGCCCGGCTGCGGCACGGCGTTGATGCGCACGCGGCCATCGCCCTGCGCCTCGCAGTCTTCCTGCATCAGGATGGCATCGGCACCTGCAGGCACGGGGGCGCCGGTGAAGATGCGCGCTGCCGTGCCCGGCTGCAGGGGCTCGCCCGCGCTGCCCGCTGCAATGCGCTGTGATACGGGCAGCAGGGCACCCGCAGCCGCCACATCGGCGCAGCGCACGGCATAGCCGTCCATCGAGCTGTTGTCCTGCGGCGGCACATGCAGCGCCGAGATGCAGTCCTGGGCCAGCACGCGGCCGTCGGCATCAAAGGTGGTGACGGTGTCGACGCCTGTCAGCGGCGTGGCGTGGCCCAGCAACTCGGCCAGCGCTTCATCCAGCGGTTTGAGGGGTTTCATTGGGGGGCGCATGGCAACAGGTCTCCGTGCAGGTCCCATTGGTAGTCAAAGCGGTCGGCGTGCTGCAGCAGCCAGTCGACCACCTGCGCGGGCGCATTGAGGTCGAGCACGGGCAGCTGGGTGGGCACCGGCAGGCCGTGCGGGGCATCGGTGGCAACAGCGACCACAAAGTCGTCTTCGGGGTAGCGCACGGGCTTGGCCGCGCGTCCGGGCTCGGGCATGCGCCACACTTCGATCTTGAGCAGATCACTGTCTTTGAAGCCCTCCACCAGCACCCAGTCCACGCCCTGGTAAAGCTCGGCCAGCAGATGGTGCACGCTGAGCGTGGCGGGCTGCTCGAACTCGCGCACCAGCATGAGGCGCTTGTCGGAGGCGGCCACCACTTCGAAGGCACCGGCTTCGCGATGGCGGTAAGTGTCCTTGCCGGGGTGATCGATGTCGAAACTGTGGTGGGCGTGTTTGACCACCGAAACGCGCAGCCCCCTGAGCCGCAACTCGGGGATCAACTGCTCGACCAGCGTGGTCTTGCCGCTGCCGGAGAAGCCGGCAAAGCCTACAACCTTCATCCAATGCTCCTGTGAATAGCTATGCTATTTATAGCTGCTAGCGCTTATCAGACAAGCGCTAGGGGCATTTTTGACTCAAAAACCCTGGGGCGCCGCACTTCCGACAGGGAATTACTGGCAGTGCCGCTCGACATACGCCTTGACCAGTTCCACATCGGCTGGCATGACCTGCACGCGCTTGGGCAAGGCCTCGATGCCGGCAAAGCGGTCGGGGCGCTCGGGGGCATGGCCCAGGGCCTCCTGAATGGTTTCGGCAAACTTGATGGGCAGGGCTGTTTCCAGGACGATCATGGGCACGCTGCCGTCGCCCCGGTGCTCGCGCGCCACCTTCACGCCATCGGCGGTGTGGGTGTCGATGGTCACGCCAAAGCGGCTGTAGGTATCGCGGATCGTGGCCAGGCGGTCGGCATGGGTGCTCTTGCCGCTTTCAAAGCCGTATTTGCCCGCAGCGTCGGCAAACAACGGCTCCGCGCTCAGGTCGAAGCGGCCATAGGTCTGCAAGGCGGCGCTGAACAAGGCCTTGGTGCGTTGGCCATTGCGCCCCAGCAGGTCGAACACAAAGCGCTCGAAGTTGCTGGCCTTGCTGATGTCCATCGAGGGGCTCGATGTTTCGTGTGTGTCGGCGCTGCCGCGCACGCGGTACACACCGGTGCGAAAGAACTCGTCGAGCACGTCGTTCTCATTGGTGGCCACCACCAGCTTGTCGATCGGCAGGCCCATCATGCGCGCCACATGGCCGGCGCAGATGTTGCCGAAGTTGCCGCTGGGTACGGTGAAGCTGACCTTCTGGTCGTTGGGATTCGCCGACGGGCCGCCCCTAGGCGAATCAGCCCCCTCGGGGGGCAGCGAGGACACGCCAGTGCCGAGCGTGGGGGCCGGGTGTTCAGTGGCTTGGATGTAGCCGGCAAAGTAGTAGACCACCTGCGCCAGCAGACGCGCCCAGTTGATGGAGTTGACGGTACCGATCTTGTATTTGCGCTTGAATTCGAGGTCGTTGCTGACGGCCTTGACGATGTCCTGGCAGTCGTCAAACACGCCTTCGATGGCGATGTTGTGGATGTTCTCGTCCTGCAGGCTGAACATCTGCGCCTGCTGGAAGGCGCTCATGCGGCCGTGCGGGCTGGTCATGAAGACGCGCACGCCCTCTTTGCCGCGCATGGCGTATTCGGCTGCACTGCCGGTGTCGCCGCTGGTGGCGCCCAGGATGTTGAGCTGTTCACCGCGGCGCTTGAGCTCGTACTCGAACAGGTTACCCAAGAGCTGCATGGCCATGTCCTTGAAGGCCAGCGTGGGGCCGTTGGACAGAGCTTCGAGCCACAGGCCGTCTTCGAGGTGGCGCAGCGGCACGATCTCGCCGGTGCCAAACACTTCGGCGGTATAGGTCTTGGCGCACAGGGCCTTGAGGTCGGCGGCAGGAATGTCGTCGATATAGAGCGACAGGATCTGAAACGCCAGCTCGGCGTAGCCCTGCTCGTGGTAGGCCTTGCGCAGTTGGGTCAACTTGGCGTCGTCGATCTGCGGGTAGTGCTCGGGCAGGTACAGGCCGCCGTCGGGCGCCAGGCCTTCGAGCAGGATGTCGCAAAAGTGTTTGCGGTCCGGGTGGCCGCGCGTGGAAAGGTACAGCATGGCGTTCGTCCTGCGTGTTGGGCTTAGTTCAGCTCTTCCTTGCGGATACGGGTGATGGGCGCCAGCACCGTAGGAAGCTGCTGCATCTGGGCGATGGCATCGTTCATGGTGCCTTCGCGCGTGTCGTGCGTGAGGATGATCAGATCGGTTTGCGTGGAACCTTCGCCCCCCACCTCGTCGGCCTCGCGCTGCAGCACCGCGTCGATGCTGATGCCCGCATTGGCCAGGATGCCGGTGACCTTGGCCAGCACGCCGGCCTGGTCGGCCACGCGCAGGCGCAGGTAATAGCTGGTGACCACTTCGCTCATGGGCAGCACGGGGAGCTCGCTCATGGCCTGGTCAAGGGTGTGCGGCTGGAAGGCCAGGTGCGGCACGCGGTTGAGCGGGTCCACCGTGTGCAGGCGTGTGATGTCCACCAGATCGGCAATCACGGCGCTGGCCGTGGGCTCGGACCCCGCGCCCTTGCCGTAGTACAGCGTGGCGCCCACGGCGTCGCCCTGCACCACCACGGCGTTCATGGCACCTTCCACGTTGGCGATCAGGCGCTTGGATGGCACCAGGCTCGGGTGCACGCGCAGCTCGATGCCCCCGGCGGATTTGCCGGCGGCGTCGGTTCTTTCCACCCGCTTGGTGATGCCCAGGAGCTTGATGCGGTAGCCCAGCTGCTCGGCGTATTTGATGTCGGTGGCGCTGAGCTGGGTGATGCCTTCCACATAGGCCTTGTCGAACTGCACCGGGATGCCAAAGGCGATGGCACTCATGATGGTGACCTTGTGCGCGGCGTCCACGCCTTCGATGTCGAAGGTGGGGTCGGCCTCAGCGTAGCCCAGGCGCTGCGCCTCTTTCAGCACCACGTCGAAGTCCAGGCCCTTGCTGCGCATCTCGGACAAGATGAAGTTGGTGGTGCCATTGATGATGCCCGCCAGCCACTGGATGCGGTTGGCCGTGAGGCCCTCGCGCAGCGCCTTGATGATAGGGATGCCACCGGCCACGGCCGCTTCAAAAGCCACCATCACGCCCTTGGCCGATGCTGCGGCAAAGATCTCGGTGCCATGCACGGCCAGCAGCGCCTTGTTGGCGGTGACCACATGCTTGCCTGCGGCAATGGCTTCGAGCACCAGTGCCTTGGCAATGCCGTAGCCGCCAATCAGCTCGATGACGATGTCGATGTCGGGGTTGGCGATGACGGCGCGTGCGTCGCTCACCACCTGCACGCCCTCACCCACCACTTTCCTGGCGCGCTCCACGTCGAGGTCGGCCACCATGGTGATCTCGATGCCCCGGCCCGCACGGCGGCGGATTTCTTCCTGGTTGCGTTGCAGCACGTTGAAGACGCCGCTGCCGACGGTGCCAATGCCCAGCAGGCCTACTTGGATCGGTTTCATGGGGAATTTACCAGTCAAAATGCGCCGCAGCGCTTTATCTACAAGCGCAAGCAGCTATCAAAAAAAGAGTTTTATTCGGTGCCGCACCGCTTGCGGTACTGCTCGAGAAAGCGCGCCACGCGGCCAATGGCCTCGCGCAGGTCGTCCTCATGGGGCAGGAACACGATACGGAAATGATCGGGCCAAGCCCAGTTGAAGCCCGTGCCCTGCACCAGCATCACCTTGGTCTCCTGCAGCAGCTCCAGAAAGAACTGCTGGTCGTCCTTGATCGGATAAATCACCGGATCAAGGCGCGGAAACATGTACAGCGCCGCCTGCGGCTTCACGCAGGTCACCCCGGGAATGGCGGTGATGAGCTGGTAAGCCAGGTCGCGCTGCTTGCGCAGGCGGCCGCCCTCGCCCACCAGTTCGTTGATGCTCTGGTAACCACCCAGCGCGGTCTGCACAGCCCACTGACCGGGCACGTTGGCGCACAGGCGCATGTTCGAGAGCATGTTCAGGCCCTCGATGTAGTCGCGTGCGGGCTTCTTGTCGCCCGACACCACCAACCAGCCGGCCCGGTAGCCGCAGGAGCGGTAGCTCTTGGACAGCGAGTTGAAGGTGAGTGTGAGCACGTCCTCGCTCAGGCTGCCCAGCGCGGTGTGGCGTGCGCCGTCGTACAACACCTTGTCGTACACCTCATCGGCAAAGATCACCAGCCCATGCTCGCGGGCGATGGCAACGATGCCCTTGAGCAACTCGTCCGAATACAGCGCGCCCGTGGGGTTGTTGGGGTTGATCACGACAATGCCCTTGGTTCTGGGCGTGACCTTGGAACGGATGTCATCGAGGTCGGGCATCCAGCCATTGGCCTCGTCGCACAGGTAATGCACGGGCGTGCCGCCCGACAGGCTGGCCGCCGCCGTCCACAGCGGGTAGTCGGGCGAGGGCAGCAGCAGCTCGTCACCGGTGTCGAGCAACGCATTGGTAGCCATCACGATGAGCTCGCTGGCGCCGTTGCCCAGATAAATGTCGTCGAGCGTGACGCCCTTGATGCCCTGCTTTTGCGTCTCGTGCATCACGGCTTTGCGCGCCGCGAAAATGCCTTTGCTGTCCGAGTAGCCTGCCGAGTTGGGCAGGTTGCGGATCATGTCCTGCTGAATCTCTTCGGGCGCATCAAAGCCAAACACCGCCAGGTTGCCGATGTTGAGCTTGATGATCTTGTGGCCGTCTTCCTCCATCTGCCGGGCCGCGTCCATGATGGGGCCCCGGATGTCGTAGCAGACGTTGGCGAGCTTGGCGGATTTGTGGACGGTTTTCATGGACTGACTTTGAAATGCGGTGGGGTCAGAGACCTGCCAGCGCCCCGGGCGCTCTGGCGAAACCTATAATTTGACCACAGATCGACGGCACCCCGAGGCCCAAACGCCCGTGAATGCCGCTCCTGCAAAGCCCCAGCCCGTGGCCTGCGCCAACCCACCCAGCCTTCGCATGAAATTCCAGCCCGAACCCTCCTCCGCACAGACCATCCGTGCCTACGGCCCCGGCTGGATCGGCATAGATGCAGAAAAGATCACCACCAGCATCATCCTGGGATCGGGCGGCCTGCGCATGGTCTGGCCTTGCGCCCGGTTTGAAGACCTTACGCCCGATCATTTCGCCCAGCTGGCCACCCTGGAGGCGGAGCTGATCATCTTTGGCAGTGGCGTGCGCAACCGCTTCCCGCCGCCGGCCTGGCTACAGCCACTGATGGCCCGGCGCATGGGCCTTGAAACCATGGACACCCCAGCGGCCTGCCGCACCTACAACATCCTCGCCAGCGAAGGCCGCAACGTGGTGGCGGCGCTTGTACTGGAAACACCGGTGGCCTAGAACGCGTTCGCGATCCTGGACAGAGCCCGCGGATTGGCCTTGGTGGCGTTTTCAGGGTAAAATCACCGGTTGCGGTCGGGGGCACCACCAAAATCAATAACACCCAGCTCCCCCGGCTTATCAACGACTACATCCTGAGAGATTGAAGTGATATGGCGATCGTTGTCAACAAACCCCTCCCTGAATTTGAAGCCAACGCGACCGGTGGTATCAAGGTCTCCAACACCTCCCACCTCGGCCAGGTTGTTGTTTTGTACTTCTATCCCAAGGACAACACGCCTGGATGCACCACGGAAGCCATGCAGTTCCGGGACAAGTACAAAGATTTTGCAAAAATTGGCGCTGCCGTTTTCGGCGTGTCGCGCGACAACATGAAGTCGCACGACGAGTTCAAGGAGAAGCTGGAGCTGCCCTTCGAGCTCATCGCCGACACCGAAGAAAAAATGTGCCACATGTTCGGCGTGGTCAAGAACAAGATCATGTACGGCAAGAAGGTCAAGGGCATTGAGCGCAGCACCTTCCTGATCGGACCCGACGGCATTTTGCAAAATGAATGGCGAGGTCTCAAGGTGCCAGGCCATGTGGACGAAGTGCTCAAGGCCGTCAAGTCCATCAAGGCCTTGAAAAAGGCCGCCTGAAACCCTGCGTTGCATGGCCCCTCACGCGGATCGCAAAGCTGCTGCGCAATCCGACACAGTGAATGGGCATAATGGTTCGATGCACCTGAAAACAGCCACGCTTTTTTCCTCCCCCAAAGCCGCCTTGGTCTCCAGGCGGCTTTTTGCTTTCTGAACACCCTACTCTGCCCAAGGCCCTGCCAACATGCCCCTGCCTCCCGCCCCCAGCCGGCGCGCTGCCATCCTCGCGCCAGAAGCCTACGAAGCAAGTGCGCGCACCCGTCCCGTTGATAAAACGCACCCCGAGGTGGAGACAAGGGTTGAACCTGCCAGCCGCAGCGGTCGCAAAACCGAACGCAGCCAGGCTGCTGCCGCGGAACTGGCACCAGCGCCCGCAATGATTCAGGTGGAAACCAAATCGCGCGCACCAGCCCCTTCCCAAGAGCCCGCCGCTGCCCCCGCACCAGTGGCGCGCCGCGCCACCAGTACCCGCAGCAGCACCGGCACCAGCAAACCTGCTCCCGGCGCGCCGGCAGCACCCGTTGCAGCGCGCAGCAAAAAGGCAGCGCCACAGGGGCCAGCCAAGTTGTTTGTGCTGGACACCAACGTTCTGCTGCACGACCCGACCAGCCTGTTCCGCTTCGAAGAACACGACATCTTCCTGCCGATGATCGTGCTGGAAGAACTCGACGGCCACAAGAAAGGCATGACCGAAGTGGCGCGCAATGGCCGCCAGACCAGCCGCACACTGGATGCACTGGCTGGTGTCCATGGCGCCGACATCGCGCACGGGCTCAAGCTCGACTCCACGGGCCAGCGTGCTGCCGGTGGGCACCTGTTCTTTCAGACGGTTCCGCTCGACTACAGCCTGCCCACCAGCCTGCCACAAGGCAAGGCCGACAATCAAATTCTGGGTGTGGTGGAGGCCCTGCGCAAGCTGCATGCACCGCGCGAGGTGGTGCTGGTGTCCAAAGACATCAACATGCGCGTCAAGGCGCGCGCCCTGGGCCTGAACGCCGAGGATTACCAGAACGACAAAACGCTGGAAGACGGCGACCTGCTCTACTCCGGCGTGTTGGCCCTGCCCACCGATTTCTGGGTCAAGAGCGGCAAAAACGTGGAAAGCTGGCAAAGCGGCGCGCACACCTACTACCGCATTGGCGGCCCCATCGTGCCGCAACTGATGATCAACCAGTTTGTCTACTTTGAGGCCCCGGGCGAGCCCAGCCTGTTTGCCCGGGTCAGCGAAATCCGTGAGAAGACGGCGGTGCTGCAGACGCTCAAGGACTATGGTTCGGTCAAGCACGCGGTGTGGGGCGTGACCACGCGCAACCGCGAGCAGAACTACGCCATGAACCTGCTCATGGACCCCGAGGTTGACTTCGTGACGCTGACTGGCACGGCCGGCACCGGCAAAACCCTGCTGGCGCTGGCCGCCGGCCTCACACAGGTGCTGGACGACCGCCGCTATACCGAGATCATCATGACCCGCGCCACCGTGAGCGTGGGCGAGGACATCGGCTTTTTGCCCGGCACCGAGGAAGAAAAGATGGGCCCCTGGATGGGAGCACTGGACGACAACCTCGAATTTCTGGCCAAGGGCGACGGCGGCAACGCGGGCGAGTGGGGCCGTGCAGCCACCAACGAACTCATCCGCAGCCGCATCAAGATCAAGAGCATGAACTTCATGCGAGGCCGCACCTTCCTGAACAAATACGTGATCATCGACGAGGCGCAAAACCTGACGCCCAAGCAGATGAAAACGCTGATCACCCGCGCTGGCCCCGGCACCAAGATCATCTGCATGGGCAACCTGGCACAGATCGACACACCCTACCTCACCGAAGGTTCGTCGGGCCTCACCTACGCGGTGGATCGATTCAAGGGCTGGCCGCACAGCGGGCACATCACGCTGGCACGCGGCGAGCGCTCGCGCCTGGCAGATTTTGCCAGTGAGGTGCTCTGAGCATGGCCGTGGGATGGGTTACTGCCCTCAAGCTGGTGCCCTGGGGCGACGTCCTGGAGGCGACGCCCCAGATTTTGCAGGCGGCCAAAAAGCTGCTGGGCAGCACACGCCAAGGCACGGCAGATGCGGCTGCCGGCACGCTGGCGGGTGCGGGCGATGCAGCCACACCCCCGGTCGCCCTTCAGCTGCAGCAATTGCGCGAGCGGGTGGCGCGCCTGGAGCAGGAACAGCAGGAATCTGCCGTCCTGATCCAGTCCCTGGCAGAACAGAATGCCCAGGTGGTACAGGCGGTGGAAGTGCTGCGCCTGCGCAACCAGCGCCTGACGGCGGCCATCGCGCTGCTGGGGGCGGTGTGCGCCGGGCTCATCGTGTGGGCACTGCGGCAGTAGCGCCGGCGGCCAACGCAAAAAAGCTATTATTTTGATAGCTGCTAGCGCTTGTAAATCAAGCGCTAGCAGCTATTTTTATTAGAAATCGTCGCCCGAACCCATCGCCAGGCTCTCAAAGCGCGTCTGCGACTTCTGGAAGTACAGCTTCACGGTGCCAGTGGGACCGTTACGCTGCTTGCCGATGATGACCTCGGCCACGTTCGGCTCTTTGCTGTCCTTGTTGTAGTAGTCGTCGCGGTAGATGAACATGATGATGTCGGCATCCTGCTCGATGGCGCCCGATTCGCGCAGGTCACTCATCATGGGGCGCTTGTCGGTGCGCTGCTCTACCGAACGGTTGAGCTGCGACAGCGCAATCACCGGACACTGCAGCTCCTTGGCCAGCATCTTCAGGCCCCGCGAAATTTCACCCAGCTCGGTGGCACGGTTTTCGCCCTGAGAACCGCTAGAGCCACTCATCAGCTGCAAATAGTCCACCACGATCAGGCCCAGCTTGCCGCACTGGCGCGCCAGGCGCCGCGCATTGGCGCGCAGCTCACTGGGCGTAAGACCCGGTGTTTCGTCGATGTGCAGCGACACCGTGCGCAACTTTTCGATGGCTTCGGTCAGGCGCGGCCATTCTTCATCACTGAGCTTGCCGGTGCGCAGGTTGCCCTGGTTGATGCGGCCAATCGAGCCGACGATACGCACGGCCAACTGGGCAGCGCCCATTTCCATCGAGAAGATAGCCACGGGCAGGCCTTCGTTCAGCGCCACATGCTCGGCAATGTTCACCGCAAACGCCGTTTTACCCATGGACGGGCGCGCAGCCAGCACCACCATGTCGCCGGCCTGCAGGCCCGAGGTCATGCGATCAAGGTCGACAAACCCCGTGGGCACGCCGGTGATGTCATTGGGGTTGTCAGCCATCTCCTGCACGCGGTCGAGCAGGTCCACCACCAGGGTGTCCATGGCCTGAAAGCCCTGCTTCATGCGCGAGCCTTCTTCACCGATGTTGAAGATTTTTTGCTCGGCCTCGTCGAGGATCTTGTCCACCGGCTTGCCCTGCGGGTTGAAGGCGTTGGTGGCAATTTCGTCGCTGGCCGTGACCAGCTTGCGCAGAATGGCCCGCTCGCGCACGATCTCGGCGTAGCGGCGGATGTTGCTGGCGCTGGGCACATACTGCGCCAGGTTGTTCAGATACCCTAGCCCCCCAATTTCCTCGGCCTTGCCCAGCCCCTGAAGCTGCTCATACACCGTGATCACGTCGGCAGGCTTGCTGGCATTGATCAGGCCGCCGATGGCGGCGTAGATCAGCTTGTGCTCGTAGCGATAGAAATCGCCGTCTTTGAGCAGATCGCCCACGCGGTCCCAGGCGTTGTTGTCCAGCAGCAGCCCGCCGAGCACGCTCGACTCTGCCTCGATCGAGTGCGGAGGCACGCGCAGCTGGGCAATCTCGCGGTCCGGCATGGGCGGTGCGAAACCGTGGTCATCGAGCGGGGGAAAAACAGCAGACATGGGGTTCCTTGGGGCAAGCCTTTAATGCTAGCGCAGAGCGGCCTGACGGGATGGGGACAAGCCTGTGGATAACCACGGGGAAGGCTGTGGGTTGCCCTGTATGGTTGCACCGCACCAAAAACAAAAGCCGCCCGAGGGCGGCTTTTGTGCATCGTCACGAAATGACGATCAGGCGACGATCAGGCGCTTTCGCCGTAGACCGACACGTTGACTTCAACAACCACGTCGGTGTGCAGAGCCACGCTCACCGAGGTGTCGCTCACCACCTTGATGGGGCCGTTAGGCAGGCGAATCTGGGCCTTGGCGACCTTGTAGCCTTGCTTGTTCAGCTCTTCGGCGATGTCGTGGTTGGTCACGGAACCAAACAGACGGCCATCCACACCGGCCTTTTGCGTCAGCTTGACGGTGGTGCCAGCCAGTTTTTCGCCTTGGGCCTGGGCTTCTGCCAGCTTGGCAGCAGCCGCCTTTTCGAGTTCGGCGCGCTTGGCTTCGAACTCGGCCTTGGCCGATTCGGTGGCGCGGCGTGCGCGGCCCGAAGGGATCAGGAAGTTGCGGGCGTAGCCGTCTTTGACCTTGACGATTTCGCCGAGGTTGCCGAGGTTCACAACCTTGTCGAGCAGAATGATTTGCATGGGTTGTGCTCCTTAGATCTTGTGCTGGTCGCTGTAAGGCACCAGGGCCAGGAAGCGGGCGCGCTTGATGGCGGTATTCAGCTGACGCTGGAAGATGGCGCGCGTGCCGGTCAGGCGTGCGGGGATGATCTTGCCGTTTTCGGCGATGAAATCGCGCAGCGTGTCGACATCTTTGTAGTCGATTTCTTCAACACCCGTCACCGTGAAGCGGCAAAAGCGCTTGCGCTTGAACAGCAGGGACTGGGTGTTGCGCTTTGGGCGCTTGTCTTTGTTGAACTTCTTGAACGTGGCCATTGCGGACCCCTTGCAAATTAATTTTGTTGAATATCCTGGATGTGGAGCACTGCATTCTTGCCATTGCGTGGCGTGGCCAGAAACCCACTGAAAGTCCAGAGACTTCCGATGTTCTGCCTTGCCAGACGCTCAGCCATTGCACCAAAGGCAACGGCTTTCATGGCGGCCTTGACTTCGCGGGGGTGGCCTGCCTCGTCTTGCTGCGACTCGTGTTCGAGACGCAGCGCAATGGCAGGCAATCCGGCGGGCGTGTAGCGCAGGGCCTCAGCCTCTGCGATACAAGCGGTCAAGACAACGCGGTTCTCCACTCCTCAGGCTGAACTGTCAATCAGCGATCGCCAGAACGCTCGCCACGGTCACCGCGGTCACCGCCACGGTCGCCAGCAGCTGCGTATTCAGCTTGGCTGACCTTGCGGGCTTCTTCGCGCTCGACAGTCTTCATCATCGAAGAGGGGCCGGTATCGGCCTTCTTCTTCTGCACCGTCAGGTGGCGCAGCACGGCGTCGTTGAACTTGAAGGCGTGCTCCAGTTCAGCCATCACGGCCTGGTCGGCTTCAATGTTGACGCACAGGTAGTGGGCCTTGGCCAGCTTGTTGATCAGGTACGCCAGTTGACGGCGGCCCCAGTCTTCAACGCGGTGCACCTTGCCACCGCCAGCGGTGATCATGCCCTTGTAGCGCTCCAGCATGGCTGGAACTTGTTCGCTTTGATCCGGATGGATCAACAAAATGATTTCGTAATGACGCATGCATACTCCTTCTGGGTAAGACCACCCGTTGCGTCCCAATCTCGTCGATCTTGTCGAGATTGCGCGGTGTGGCAAGGCAAAGCCGGTGATTATAGCCCGCATCTTTGCGGCTTGTACACTCCCGGCCTGACCACTGCCGCGTGGCGTGCCATTTCGCGCGACCAAAACGGCGCCCGGCTGCCACAGGCCTTGAAATACGGCCCGCCCGCCCCATTCTTTTCGCGTATCCGTTCGTTTCAAAAAATTCCGATATGTCCGATAACAGCCAGCAACACCCCAACCAAAGCACTCCCGCCCCCGAAGAAGTCGAAGCCGCCATGGCAGCCCACGCTTCTGACGAAATGGCCCGCCTGCAGGGCGAACTGGCCGAAATCAAGGCAAAAAGCGCTGAACTGGCGGACCAGTTCCTGCGCGCCAAGGCCGAGGCGGAAAACGCCCGTCGCCGCGCAGAAGACGAGGTGTCCAAAGCCCGCAAATTCGGCATCGAAAGCTTTGCCGAAAGCCTGCTTCCCGTGGCAGACAGTCTGGACGCAGCACTGGCCATCCAGAACGCGACGGCCCAGCAACTGCGCGAGGGCTCCGACGCCACGCTGCGCCAGTTGACTGCTGCGCTGGAGCGCAACAAGGTGCTGGCCATCAACCCGGCCGCCGGCGACAAGTTCGACCCCCACCAGCACCAGGCCATCAGCGTGGTGCCTGCCGACCAAGAGGCGAACACGGTGGTGTCCGTGCTGCAAAAGGGCTACTTGATCTCGGAGCGCGTGCTGCGCCCCGCCCTGGTGACGGTCACCGCCCCCAAATAAATTTCTGGAAAACAACTTGAACCCGTTCAAGTTATCCACAAGTTACTAGCTATCCAATCATTCAAACATCGCGGAGAAGAACATGGGAAAAATCATCGGTATCGATCTGGGCACCACCAACAGCTGCGTGTCCGTCATGGAAGGCAACACCACGCGCGTGATCGAAAACTCGGAAGGTGCCCGCACTACGCCGTCGATCGTTGCGTACCAGGAAGATGGTGAAGTGCTGGTGGGCGCCTCGGCCAAGCGCCAGGCTGTGACCAATCCCAAGAACACGCTGTACGCCATCAAGCGCCTGATCGGCCGCAAGTTCACCGAAAAAGAAGTGCAAAAGGACATCGACCTGATGCCCTACAAGATCACGGCGGCCGACAACGGCGACGCCTGGGTCGAAGTGCGCGGCAACAAGATCTCGGCCCAGCAGGTCAGCGCCGACATTCTGCGCAAGATGAAGAAGACTGCCGAAGATTACCTGGGCGAGCCCGTGACCGAAGCCGTGATCACCGTGCCCGCCTACTTCAACGACGCCCAGCGCCAGGCCACCAAGGACGCCGGCCGCATTGCCGGTCTGGATGTCAAGCGCATCATCAACGAGCCCACCGCCGCGGCACTGGCCTTTGGCCTGGACAAACAGGAAAAGGGCGACCGCAAGATCGCCGTGTATGACCTGGGTGGCGGCACGTTTGACGTGTCCATCATCGAAATCGCCGATGTGGACGGTGAAAAGCAGTTTGAAGTGCTGTCGACCAACGGCGACACCTTCCTGGGCGGCGAAGACTTCGACCAGCGCATCATCGACTACATCATTGCCGAGTTCAAGAAAGAGCAAGGCGTTGATCTGTCCAAGGACGTGCTGGCCCTGCAACGCCTGAAGGAAGCCGCCGAAAAGGCCAAGATCGAGCTGTCCAACAGCGCGCAAACCGACATCAACCTGCCCTACATCACGGCCGACGCCTCGGGTCCGAAACACCTGAACATCAAGCTCACGCGCGCCAAGCTCGAAGCCCTGGTGGAAGAGCTCATCGAGCGCACCATTGCCCCTTGCCGCACCGCCATGAAGGACGCCGGTATCAGTGTGTCCGACATCAACGACGTGATCCTGGTCGGCGGCATGACGCGCATGCCCAAGGTGCAGGAGAAGGTCAAGGAATACTTTGGCAAGGAGCCCCGCAAGGACGTGAACCCCGACGAAGCCGTGGCCGTGGGCGCTGCCATCCAGGGCCAGGTGCTGTCGGGCGACCGCAAGGACGTGCTGCTGCTGGACGTGACGCCGCTGTCGCTGGGCATTGAAACCCTGGGCGGCGTGATGACCAAGATGATCACCAAGAACACGACCATCCCGACGAAGTTCGCGCAGACCTTCTCGACGGCCGACGACAACCAGCCTGCTGTGACCATCAAGGTGTACCAGGGCGAGCGCGAAATGGCCTCGGGCAACAAGCTGCTGGGCGAGTTCAACCTCGAAGGCATTCCACCCGCATCGCGCGGAACGCCGCAGATTGAAGTGTCGTTCGACATCGACGCCAACGGCATCCTGCACGTGGGTGCCAAGGACAAGGGCACGGGCAAGGAAAACAAGATCACCATCAAGGCCAACTCGGGCCTGTCGGAAGAAGAAATCCAGCAGATGGTGAAGGACGCCGAGCTCAATGCCGCCGACGACAAGAAAAAGCTGGAGCTGATCCAGGCCCGCAACCAGGGCGAAGCCGCTGTGCACAGCGTGAACAAGAGCCTGGCCGAGCATGGCGACAAGCTGGATGCGGGCGAAAAAGACGCCATCACCGCCGCAGTCAAGGCCCTGGAAGAAGTCCTCAAGGGCGAAGACAAGGACGCCATCGATGCCAAGACCACGGCACTGATGACCGCCAGCCAGAAGCTGGGCGAGAAGATGTACGCCGAATCCCAGGCTGCACAGGCGGCGCAGGCAGCCGGTGGTGCGGATGCGGCAGGTGCATCGGCTTCGTCTGGCAAGCCCGCAGACGACGACAACGTGGTCGATGCAGAGGTCAAGGAAGTCAAGAAGGGCTAAAGCAGCCCCGTTGCTGACCCGAGCCGCCGCGCTGGGCCCCTTTTCAGGGTGCCTGCGCGGCGTTCCTCTTCCAACCAGGCTGATTCATCCATGTCCAAAAGAGACTATTACGAGGTCCTCGGCGTTCCCAAAAACGCTTCCGAGGACGAAATCAAGAAGGCTTATCGCAAGTTGGCGATGAAGCACCACCCTGACCGCAATCAGGGGGATACCGCCAAGGGCGCCGAAGAAAAGTTCAAAGAGGCCAAAGAGGCCTACGAGATGCTTTCGGACGCGCAAAAGCGCGCTGCCTACGACCAGTACGGCCACGCCGGCGTGGATCCGAACATGCGCGGCCCGGGCGGGCCCGGTGCGGAAGGTTTTGGTGGCTTTGCCGAGGCCTTTGGCGACATCTTTGGCGACATGTTCGGCCAGCAGGGTGGGCGCGGGCGTGGCGCGGGGGGCCGCCAGGTGTACCGCGGCAGCGACCTCAGCTACGCGATGGAAATCACCCTCGAAGAGGCCGCGCGCGGCAAGGATGCGCAGATCCGCATTCCCTCGTGGGAAAGCTGCGACACCTGCCACGGCAGCGGCGCCAAACCCGGCACCAGTGCCAAGACCTGCACCACCTGCACAGGCAGCGGCACGGTGCAGATGCGCCAGGGCTTCTTCAGTGTGCAGCAGACCTGCCCGCACTGCCGGGGCACGGGCAAGATCATTCCCGAGCCCTGCACCACCTGCTCCGGCCAGGGCAAGCTCAAGAAGCAAAAGACGCTGGAAGTGAAGATTCCGGCGGGCATCGACGACGGCATGCGCATCCGCAGCACCGGCAACGGCGAACCGGGCACCAACGGCGGGCCACCGGGCGACCTGTACATCGAGATCCGCCTGAAGAAACACGACATCTTCGAGCGCGACGGTGACGACCTGCATTGCCAGGTGCCCGTGAGCTTCATCACGGCGGCGCTGGGCGGCGAGATCGAAGTGCCCACGCTGGCCGGCAAGGCCGCCATCGACATCCCCGAAGGCACGCAGGCCGGCAAGCAGTTTCGCCTGCGCGGCAAGGGCATCAAGGGCGTGCGCGCCAGCTACCCCGGTGACCTGTATTGCCACATCGCGGTGGAAACGCCGGTCAAGCTCACCGAGCACCAGCGCAAGCTGCTGCGTGAGCTGGAAGACTCGCTGAAAAAAGGCGGCGGCCGCCACTCGCCCAGCGGCGAAAGCTGGACCGACCGGTTGAAAAACTTCTTCAGCTAAGGACCGCACAGCAGCGCTGCCCGTTGCACCCAAGGCTGCCCCGCTTAGCGCCGGGCAGCCTTTTTTATTGCCCCGGCCCATGCGCCCACGGTGCCCTCGTGCGCCACATGCGCCACCTGCACACGCAGGTCTCAGCCCATTTTTACCAGCGCCCCCTGACCTGCATCACGCGGCCGCCCGCTCCCACCCGCGGCAGCGGCCCCCCTGCGCGCTACGATGGCAGCCATTGGCACGCATGGAGAACTGCAATGGAAGTCAACATCACCTTTCTGGGCGGCGCCAGCACCGTCACTGGCTCGAAATATTTGGTGCGCCACAACGGCCACAGCATGCTGGTCGATTGCGGCCTGTTTCAGGGCTACAAACAGCTGCGCCAGCGCAACTGGCACCCGTTGCCCCTCACGCCGCACCAGATCGACGCCGTGGTATTGAGCCATGCACACCTCGACCACAGCGGCTATCTGCCCCTGCTGGCGCGCGATGGCTACACCAAGGCCATCCACGCCACCACCGGCACGCGCGACCTGTGCGCCATCCTGCTGCCCGACAGCGGCCACCTGCAGGAAGAAGACGCCGCCTTTTTGAACCGCCACCAGCTCTCGCAGCACGCACCGGCGCTGCCGCTCTACACGCGGCTCGATGCGCAGCACTGCATGAAGCAGTTCCGCACCCATGCGTTCCACAAGGCGTTTGAGCCGATTCCCGGCTGGCGCGTCACTTTTACGCCGGCCGGGCATATCCTGGGCGCGGCCAGCGTGCTGCTGGAAGTGGGCGGGCGGCGCATTCTGTTCTCGGGCGACCTGGGCCGTCCTGACGACCTGGTCATGAACCCGCCCGAGGCGCCACCCCAGGCCGACACCGTGCTGGTCGAATCCACCTACGGCGACCGCCAGCACGGGCAGGAGGACATCCTGCAAGAGCTGGGCCCCGCCCTGCAACGCCTGTCCCAGCGCGGCGGCGTGGCCGTGGTGCCAGTGTTTGCCGTGGGCCGGGCGCAGGCCGTGCTGCATGCCATCAACCTGCTCAAGAAACAGGGCACCATCGCCCGCTCGCTGCCAGTGTTTCTGGACAGCCCCATGGCCGTGAGCACCACCGGGCTGTTTGCGCACCACACAGGCGAGCACCGGCTCACCGCGCACGAGGCAGACGCCCTCTCGCACACGGCCACCATGGTGCAGACCACCGACGAATCCAAGGCCCTGGCACGGCGCCACGGCCCCATGGTGATCCTGTCGGCCAGCGGCATGGCCACGGGCGGGCGGGTGCTGCACCACCTTGCGCTGTATGCGGGCGACCACCGCAACATGATCATCATCACCGGCTACCAGGCGCCGGGCACGCGCGGCGCGCGCATTGCCAGCGGCGAAAAGACCACCCGCATCCACGGGCAGGATGTGGATGTGCGCGCCGAAGTGGTGCAGCTCACCTCTGCCTCGGCCCACGCCGACGCCAACCAGACCCTGGCCTGGCTGCGCAGCATGGGGCATGCGCCCGACCGGGTGTATGTGGTGCACGGTGAGATGGGCGCGGCCGACATGCTGCGCCAGCGCATCGAACATGAACTGCGCTGGCGTGCCGCGGTGCCCGAGCACGGCAGCACCCTGACCGCCTGAGGGGGCACAAAGCCAGGCGCTTCAGGCAGCATGCTTCAAAAAAAAAGAGCGCTTTGCGCTCGTCTTTATTGGCTTTCAATCACAAAAGCAGCTGAAATGCTTTAAAAGCAAGCGCAAGCAGCTCACTTTTTTGACAAACTAAGCCCTTGCGCGATGAAAACCATCGCGTTTGGCGATGGCAAACACAAAAAATTGGGGTGAAAATCGCAAGTCTTCTCAAAACAAGAAGACTGCACACCGCCCCCATGAAAAGCTCCGAGCGCAGTTTTGCGCGCCGCATTGATCTCACCTCGCTGCAATTGTTTGTGGCGGTGTGCGAGCTCGGCAGCATTGGCCGCGCGGCCGAGCGCGAGTTCATTGCGGCATCGGCCGTGAGCAAGCGGCTGTCCGACCTGGAAACCGCTGTGGACACCGCCCTGCTCTACCGCCACAGCCGGGGCGTCACGCTCACCCCCGCGGGCGAAAGCCTGTTGCACCACGCGCGCACGGTGCTGTTTGGCCTGGAGCGCATGCAGGGCGAGCTGAGCGAATACGCCGAAGGCGTGCGCGGCCATGTGCGCATGCACGCCAACATCTCGGCCATCGTGCAGTTTCTGCCCGAAGACCTGGGCGCTTTTGCGCGCGCGCACAGCCAGGTGAAGATCGACCTGCAGGAACACCTCTCCAGCGATGTGCTGCACGCCGTGCAGGAAGGCGCGGCCGATCTGGGCATCTGCAACACCGGCGGGCCCGGCGCCGCCGACCTGCAAAGCCGCCCCTATCGCACCGATCGATTGGTGCTGGTTGTGCCTGCAGCGCACGCCCTGTCTGCGCAAGCAGCTATCAATTTTGAAGAGGTGCTGGACTGGGACATCGTCGGTCTGCACGCCAACAGCAGCATCAGCCTGGCCATGCGCGCTGCCGCCGCTGCCGCTGGACGCCCGCTGCGCCAGCGCATCCAGGTCACCGGGCTCGATGCCATGTGCCGCATGATCGACAACGGCCTGGGCGTGGGCCTGCTGCCCGACCGGGCCTTTGCCCTCATGCACGGCGTGGGCCGCCTGCAAGCCATTCCCCTGGCCGACCCCTGGGCCCAGCGCGAGCTGCGTGTGGTGGCCCGCGACTTCGATGCCCTGCCCGTGACGGCACGGCTGCTGGTGGAGCACCTGGTTCGCCCGGCTGCCGGCACTTTCACGCCCACCTAAAATCCAACTTACCCACACCCACGAAAAGAGACCGCCATGGGACGCACCCTGTACGACAAGATCTGGGACGAGCACGTCGTCCACACCGAGGAAGACGGCACCGCCATCCTCTACATCGACCGCCACCTGGTGCACGAAGTGACCAGCCCCCAGGCCTTCGAGGGCCTGCGCGAGGCGGGGCGCAAGGTCTGGCGCATGAGTTCCATCGTGGGCACGGCCGACCACAACACGCCCACCACGGGCTGGGAAAACGGCTACGACGGCATCACCGATCCGATCAGCAAAGAGCAGATCACCACGCTGAACGACAACATGGCGACGATCACGCCCGCTGCGTTCTTCCCCTTCATGCACAAGCGCCAGGGCATCGTGCACGTGATCGGCCCGGAAAACGGCGCCACGCTGCCCGGCATGACGGTGGTGTGCGGCGACAGCCACACCAGCACCCACGGCGCGTTTGGCGCACTGGCCCACGGCATCGGCACGTCGGAAGTCGAGCATGTGATGGCCACGCAGACCCTGCTGGCCAAGAAGGCCAAGAACATGCTGGTGCAGGTGGACGGCACGCTGGCCAAAGGCGTGACGCCCAAGGACGTGGTGCTGGCCATCATCGGCAAGATTGGCACCGCGGGCGGCACCGGCTACACCATCGAATTCGCAGGCTCGGTGTTCCGCGCCATGAGCATGGAAGGCCGCATGACCGTGTGCAACATGGCCATCGAAGGCGGCGCGCGCGCGGGCCTGGTGGCCGTGGACGACAAGACCATTGAATACGTCAAGGGCCGCCCCCTGTCACCCACGGGCGTGGAGTGGGACCAGGCTATTGCCTACTGGAAGACGCTGCACTCCGACCCCGATGCCAAGTTCGACACGGTAGTCAAGCTTGACGCCGCAGACATCGTGCCGCAGGTCACCTGGGGCACCTCGCCCGAGATGGTGCTGGGCGTGGACGCCCGCGTGCCCGACCCCGACAAGGAAAAAGACGCCAACAAGCGCGGCGCCATCGAGCGCGCGCTGACCTACATGGGCCTGCAGCCCGGCAAGGCCATCAACGACATCACCATCGACAAGGTGTTCATCGGCTCGTGCACCAACAGCCGCATCGAAGACATGCGCGAAGCCGCCGCCGTGGTCAAGAACCTGGGCCGCAAGGTCGCCAGCAACGTGAAGCTGGCCATGGTCGTACCTGGCTCGGGCCTGGTCAAAGAGCAGGCCGAGCGCGAGGGCCTGGACCAGATCTTCAAGGCCGCAGGCTTTGAATGGCGCGAACCCGGCTGCAGCATGTGCCTGGCCATGAACGCCGACCGCCTGGAGCCCGGCGAACGCTGCGCATCCACCAGCAACCGCAACTTCGAAGGCCGCCAGGGCGCTGGCGGCCGCACCCACCTCGTGAGCCCCGCCATGGCCGCTGCTGCTGCCGTGCACGGCCATTTTGTTGACATTCGCCAATTTGCCTGAAGGAGACCGCCATGAAGAAGATTGCCACCCTCATCGCCCTGTCCGCCGCTTTCGTGCTGGCGGGCTGCAACACCGTCAAGGGCGTGGGCCAGGACGTTCAACGGGCCGGAGGCGCACTCGAGCGCGCCGCCAAGTAAAAGAACGCCATGCAGAAATTCACCAAGCTCCAGGGCCTTGTCGCCCCCATGGACCGCGAGAACGTCGATACCGACGCGATCATCCCCAAGCAATTCCTCAAGTCGATCAAGAAGACCGGCTTTGGCGTGAACCTGTTTGACGAATGGCGCTACCTGGACCACGGCGAGCCCGGCATTCCGGAATCGCAACGCAAGCCCAACCCCGACTTCGTGCTGAACCAGCCGCGCTATGCAGGCGCCTCCATCCTGCTGGCACGCAAGAACTTCGGCTGCGGCTCGAGCCGCGAGCACGCGCCCTGGGCGCTGGACCAGTACGGCTTTCGCGCCATCATCGCCCCCAGCTTTGCCGACATCTTCTTCAACAACTGCTTCAAGAACGGCCTCTTGCCCATCGTGCTGCCCGCGGCCACGGTGGCCCAGCTGTTCGATGAAGTGCACGCCTTCCCCGGCTACCAGCTCACCATCGACCTGGAACGCCAGGTGATTGTTAGACCGCAGGGCGAAGAGATCCCGTTCGAGGTGCAGGCCTTCCGCAAGTACTGCCTGCTCAACGGCTTTGACGACATCGGCCTGACCCTGCGCCAGTCCGACAAGATCAAGGCCTTTGAAGCGCAGCGCCTGGCCACCAAGCCGTGGCTGGCGCACACCATGGTGTCGTAAGACGGCGCAGCACCAAAAATATTAGTCAAATTGGCCTCTAGCGCTTTACCCATAAGCGCTAGCAGCTATCCAAATCAAAGCAAATTCAATGAAAATCGCAGTTCTGCCAGGTGACGGCATTGGCACCGAAATCGTCTCCGAGGCCGTCAAGGTTCTGGAAGCGCTGGAGCTCCCGTTCGAGATGGAATCCGCCCTCGTAGGCGGCGCCGCCTACGAGGCCCATGGCCACCCGCTGCCCGAATCCACCCTGAAGCTCGCCATGGATGCCGACGCCGTGCTGTTCGGCGCGGTAGGCGACTGGAAATACGACAAGCTGGACCGCCCGCTGCGCCCCGAGCAAGCCATTCTGGGCCTGCGCAAGAACATGGGGCTGTTTGCCAACTTCCGGCCCGCCATCTGCTACGAGCAACTGGTGGGGGCGTCGAGCCTCAAGCCCGAGCTGATTGCCGGGCTGGACATCCTCATCATCCGTGAACTGACCGGCGACATCTATTTCGGCCAGCCGCGCGGCCGCCGCGTGGCCACCGACGGCCACTTCCCCGGTGCCGAAGAAGCGTTTGACACCATGCGCTACAGCAAGCCCGAGATCGAACGCATCGCCCACGTCGCCTTCCAGGCCGCGCGCAAGCGCAGCAAAAAGGTCACCAGCGTGGACAAGGCCAACGTGCTGGAGACCTTCCAGTTCTGGAAGGACGTGGTCACCGAGGTGGGCCAGCAGTACCCCGACGTGGAACTGCAGCACATGTACGTGGACAACGCCGCCATGCAGCTCGTCAAGGCGCCCAAGGCGTTTGACGTGGTGGTCACCGGCAACATGTTCGGCGACATCCTCTCCGACGAAGCCTCCATGCTCACCGGGTCGATCGGCATGCTGCCCTCGGCCAGCCTGAACAGCAAAGGCCAGGGCCTGTACGAACCCAGCCACGGCAGCGCCCCCGACATCGCGGGCAAGGGTGTGGCCAACCCGCTGGCCACCATCCTCTCGGCTGCCATGATGCTGCGCTTCAGTCTGAACCAGGAAGCCGCCGCCCAGCGCATCGAAGCCGCCGTGCAAAAGGTGCTGGCGCAAGGGTTGCGCACGCCCGACATCTACAGCGAAGGCACCACCAAGGTGGGCACCGCGCAGATGGGCGATGCCGTGGTGAAGGCGCTGGCATAAACCTGCCCTCCAGGCGCAGGCATTTATCAAGGGCGGCCAGGTGCCGCCCTTTTTCATGCACGGCTCTTACGCCGAAACACACCGACCACCGTCAGCGGGCGCAAAGCCGCCATCCGCTACAATTTGCACCCATGTTTGTCGCCCGCCCGTTCGCCCTGAACACCGCATCCGCCGCCCAGGCCGGTGCAGCCGCGCGCGCAATCACCACCAAAACCACGACCATTAAGGGCTGATCCAGCCCAGGTATCGTCGTGCGCCCTCCCTGGCCAGACGAGCCGGGGCAAAACAGTCTGGTCTGGCACTGTTTCTTACTTTGAAAGGGCGTTGAAATGAGCAAGTTGGTAGGTTTGGTCGGCTGGCGCGGCATGGTCGGCTCGGTCCTGATGGACCGCATGGTGCAGGAAAAAGACTTCGATCTGATCGAACCCCTGTTCTTCTCCACCTCGAACGCAGGCGGCAAGGCCCCGGCACAGGCCCGGAACGAAACCACGCTGCAGGACGCGTTCAACATCGACGCCTTGAAGCGCTGCGAAATCATCATCACCGCCCAGGGCGGCGACTACACCAGCGAGGTGTACCCCAAACTGCGCGCCGCCGGCTGGAACGGCCACTGGATCGACGCCGCGTCGTCCCTGCGCATGGAAAAGAACGCCGTCATCGTGCTCGACCCGGTGAACATGCCGGTCATAAAGAACGCCCTGGCGAATGGCGGCAAGGACTGGATCGGCGGCAACTGCACGGTGAGCTGCATGCTGATGGGCGTGGGCGCGCTGTACAAGGCGGGCCTCGTCGAATGGATGAGCACCCAGACCTACCAGGCCGCATCGGGCGGTGGCGCACAGCACATGCGCGAGCTGCTCACGCAGTACGGCACGCTGAACGCCGAAGTGAAGGCCCTGCTCGACGACCCCAAGAGCGCCATCCTGGAAATTGACCGCAAGGTCATCGCCAAGCAGCGCAGCTTGAGCGCCGCCGAAACCGCCAACTTCGGCGTGCCGCTGGGTGGCTCGCTGATCCCCTGGATCGACAAAGACCTGGGCAACGGGATGTCCAAGGAAGAGTGGAAGGGCATGGCCGAGACCAACAAAATTCTGGGCATGGGTGAAGGCTTTGACTCTGCCGCCATACCGGTCGATGGCTTCTGCGTGCGCGTGGGCGCCATGCGCTGCCACAGCCAGGCCCTGACCTTCAAGCTCAAGAAGGACGTGCCCGTGGCCGACATCGAGGCCATGATCGCTGCCGACAACCAGTGGGTGAAAGTGGTGCCCAACACGCGCGAGGCCACCATCAAGGATTTGACCCCCGTGGCCGTGACCGGCACGATGACCATTCCCGTGGGCCGCGTCCGCAAGCTGGCCATGGGCCCCGAGTACGTGGGCGCCTTCACCATCGGCGACCAGCTGCTGTGGGGCGCCGCCGAACCCCTGCGCCGCATGCTGCGGATTCTGCTGGAGGCCTGATCTGCCCAGCCCCCAGGCGCGCGCAGCACACGCTGTAGCGCGCTTTTTTATGCCTGATCCACGGAAACACCCGGTTACGCGGCGTTGGCATTTGGCAACATCTTAATCCCCAAAAACAAGGCGACGACACCTCGCTCAAAGCTTCCACACCACGTCAGCTTGTCAGTGCAAAACATTGCTGCTATGGTGCTTTTTACACATTTTCACGCGCCGGGGCGGGACCAGACCATGAGAAGAACAACACCGCTCGACCGAGCAGCACAAACACACTTGATGGCACACATGCATCGTTGGAAATTTTCTGTCCTGGCGGCTGCGGCCGTCGCATTGACCGGTTTCCATGCCGACGATGCTTATGCCCTGGCTCTGGGTCGCATTACGGTGCAATCCGCTCTCGGCGAGCCATTGCGCGCCGAAATCGACCTGCCCCAGATCACACCAGCAGAGGCCGACACCCTGCGCGCCACAACGGCGTCACCCGAAGTCTTTCGGGCCCAGGGCATGGAGTTCAACCCGGCGGTGAACAACCTGCGGATGCAACTGCAGCGGCGGCCTGATGGCACTGCCGTGTTGCGCCTGTCCAGCGACCGCCCCGTCAACGACCCGTTCGTGGACCTGGTGCTCGACGCCACATGGGGCAGCGGCCATATCGTGCGCAGCTACACCATGCTGTTTGACCCACCGGCATTGCGCCGCGCGGCGCCCACGGTTACCGCAGCACCGCAGGTTTCAGTCCCTTCGGCAAAAGCCCAAGCTGGCGCTGCCCCGCGCGTGTCGGCGGCACCGGCTAGCACGCCTCCCCGCAATACCCCTGCCGCGAGCCCGCGCACCGCTCCTGCCGATGGCGTCACCGTACAGCCGGGCGATACGGCTGGCCGCCTGGCCAACGCCTACCGCCCTGCCAGCGTGTCGCTGGACCAGATGCTGGTGGCACTGATGCGCGCCAACCCTGACGCCTTCATCCAGGGCAACGTCAACCGGGTCAAGGCCGGCGCCGTGCTGCAAATGCCAGACGAGGCCACTGCATTGGCCACGCCAGTGGGCGAAGCACGCCAGGTTCTGGCGGCGCAAAGCCGCGATTTCAACGCTTTCCGCCGCAAGCTCGCGGCAGCAGCCCCCACCGCCGAAGTGGCGGCGGCAGAGCGCTCTGCCAGCGGCACAGTGCAAGCGCGCGTCGAAGACAAGAAACCCGCAACGGCTGCACCCGACAAGCTCACCCTGTCCAAGGGCGCCATCACGGGTCAGAAGGCGGCAGAAGACCAACTGGCCAAGGACAAGCAAGCCAGCGAAGCATCCGCCCGCATGGCCGAACTGTCCAAGAACATTGATGAGCTGAACAAGATCAGCGCTGCGTCTGCGCCCGTCGGCGCACCTGCAGCCACGGCCTCCGCGCCAGGCGCTGTGGCAGTGGCAACACCAGCAGCAATGCCTGCCCAGCCTGCCGCTTCCGAGCCAGTTGCCGTGGCGGCATCGCCCACGGCGAGCGCCCCCGCAGTACCGGAAGCAGCGGCCTCCGATCCAGTCGTTCCTGCTGAAGCAGCGGCACCAGCCTCTGCCCCTGTCGCGGCACCAGCTCCCACGCCTGCCCCGCCGCCAGCGCCAGCCCCTGAGCCAAGCTTCCTGTCGGACCTGATGGAAGACCCCCTGGTGCCGGCCGGAGGGCTTCTCGCCTTGATCGCACTGGGCGGTTACGGCGCTTACCGTGTCGTACAACGGCGCCGTGCCAATGCCGGTGTTGACAGCTCCTTCATGGATAGCCGTGCTCAGCCCGACTCTTTCTTTGGCGCCAGCGGTGGCCAGCAAGTGGACACCGCCAACAGCGAGATGACCACAGGCTCATCCATGGCCTACTCCCCCAGCCAGCTCGACGCTGGCGGTGACGTGGACCCTGTGGCTGAAGCCGACGTGTACCTGGCGTATGGACGCGATCTGCAGGCCGAGGAGATCCTCAAGGAGGCCATTCGCCACAACCCGGCCCGCGTATCGGTGCATGTCAAGCTGGCCGAGATCTATGCCAAGCGGCAAGACCGCAAGGCACTGGAGGTGGTGGCCGGTGACGTTTTCAAGCTCACCCAGGGCGAAGGCCCGGACTGGACCCACGTAGCTGAGCTGGGCCGCGACCTGGATCAGGAAAACCCGCTGTACCAGCCTGGCGGACGTCCTGGTGCGCTCCTGAGCGATGCCACCGCCGCATCCACTGCCGGTTTGGCGGGCAGCGCCATGGCAGCAGCAACCACGCTGCCCCCGGACCTGGATCTTGACCTGGATCTGGATTTGCCTGAAGACGCACTGAGCGAGGCGCCAGCCGCCCCCGGTGGTTTTGCTGCAGCAGCGGCCACGGCCACCGCCGCCAGTGAAGTGGACGCTGGCTACAGCACCAGCAACGTTGAATCATCTGCGCTTCCGCAACTGGATCTGCCCCCATCGCTGCCCACCGAGCAGTCTGCCGTGGCGGCAGCCCCTGACGTCGGGTTGCCTGCAATGGCAGACCTGGACTTTCCAAGCTCCGATGACCTCACCATGCTCCCGTCCGGTGCCATGCCGCTGACAACCAGCACCAGTTCAGCGCCCCTGGAAACCGCCCCCATGGAATTTGACCTGGGTGACTTGACGCTGGATTTGGGCGCACCTGCCAAACCTGCCGCGCTGCCTCCTGCAGCGGCGCTGGCCGCAGCAGACATCGGCGTCGAGGCCGCTGCGGATGACCCATTGGCCACCAAACTGGCACTGGCGCAAGAGTTCAATGCCATTGGCGACACCGATGGGGCCCGCACCCTGGTCGAAGAAGTGGTCGCCGAGTCGTCGGGAGCGCTCAAGGCCCGCGCCCAGCGAATGCTGGCCGACCTGGGCTGATGCAGCCGGACAACCCGCCCGCACCGCAAGACACTGCCCCTGCCCACCTCTCCAGGGTGGCCATGGGGGTCAGCTACAACGGCCAGCGCTACAGCGGCTGGCAAAGCCAGCTGTCTGGCAATACGATCCAGGATCATCTTGAAGCGGCCTTGGGCCGCTTTGCTACGCACCGGGTCAGCACCTTGTGCGCGGGCCGCACCGACGCGGGGGTGCACGGTCTCATGCAGGTTGTGCACTTCGACACGCCACTCCAACGCCCAGCGTCGTCCTGGGTGCGAGGCACCAACACCTTTTTGCCAGCGGATATTGCGGTGCAATGGGCGCAGCCGGTGCCCGATGGCTTTCACGCACGCGCAAGCGCCATTGCGCGGCGCTATGCCTATGTGCTGCTGCAGTCGCCCGTGCGGCCCAGCGTGGATGCGGGCCGTGTGGGCTGGGTTTTCTACCCACTCGACCATGCTGCGATGCTGCAGGCAGCGCAACAGCTGTTGGGCGAACACGATTTCACCTCGTTCCGGGCTTCGGCTTGCCAGGCCAAGTCACCCGTCAAGACGCTGCAGCGCATCGAGATCACCCGCACGCCATCCAGCATGGCCGCGCCGCCAGAAGGCTTCGCGCCCTGTTACTGGCGCTTCGAATTTGAAGCCAACGCTTTTTTGCACCACATGATTCGCAACATCATGGGGTGCCTGATTGCCGTGGGGCAGGGAAAAAAACCACCGCAATGGATCGGCGAAGTGCTGGCTGCGCGCTCACGCGACGCTGCGGCACCCACCTTTTCGCCCGACGGCCTGTATTTTCAGGGCCCGGTCTACGAACCCCATTGGGGCCTGCCCAACCGCACGGCTGCGTATGATTGGCTGCCCTGAGCACCATCATCACCATGAGCAGCCCGTCGTCCGAAAAGCCACTTCCCCTCCCCTGCATTCGCACCCGCATCAAGATTTGCGGCCTGACACGCGAACAGGATGTTGACGCTGCCGTTGCCGCAGGCGCGGATGCCATCGGTTTCGTGCTGTATGCGCCCAGCCCTCGTGCCGTTACGCCGCAAAGGGCTGCCGAACTGGCCGCGCGCTTACCACCGTTTGTCACCCCGGTGCTGTTGTTTGTCAACGAGTCTGCTTCAAATATCATAGCTGCTAGCGCTTTGCTGGCGGGCGCTACCATCCAATTTCACGGTGACGAAACGCCGGCGGAATGTCTGGCCGCCACCTTGGGTGGCGCCCGGCCGTTCCTTCGCGCCGCGCGCATTCCCCTTGGCGACGGTGCGGCACGGTTCGACCTCGTAAAATACGCCCATGATTACTCGAAAGCCCAAGCCATTCTGCTCGACGCCCATGTCGACGGTTACGGCGGCGGCGGCAAGGCATTCAATTGGTCACTCCTTCCACCAAGCGTAGCCTCTCATCTCGTTTTGTCTGGTGGACTCACGCCTGCAAACGTGACCGATGGCATTCTGCAAGTACGCCCGCGTTGCACCACGCTGGCCGTTGATGTCAGCTCCGGCGTCGAGGCCGATGGCCCCGATGGCCACCCCCAGCGGGGCATCAAGGACGCCGACAAGATCCATCGCTTCGTAGCCGCCGTGCGTGCGGCCGATGCACAACTTGCAAAGAATCCCCATGAATTCCTACCAGCACCCTGATCCCTCGGGCCACTTCGGCCCCTACGGCGGCAGCTTTGTCAGCGAAACCCTGACCCACGCCATCCAGGAACTGCGCGAGACCTACGCCCGCTACCAGAACGACCCCGCGTTTCTGGCCGAGTTTCACTACGAACTCAAGCACTTCGTTGGCCGCCCTTCACCGGTTTACCACGCTGCGCGCACCAGTCGCGAAATGGGCGGCGCGCAGATTTATCTCAAGCGCGAAGACCTCAACCACACCGGCGCCCATAAGATCAACAACGTGATCGGCCAGGCCATGCTGGCCAAGCGCATGGGCAAGCCGCGCATCATTGCCGAAACCGGTGCCGGCCAGCACGGTGTGGCCACGGCCACCATCTGTGCGCGCTATGGACTGGAATGCGTGGTGTACATGGGCGCCGAGGATGTGAAGCGCCAAAGCCCCAACGTGTACCGCATGAAACTGCTGGGCGCCACCGTGGTGCCCGTGGAATCGGGCAGCAAAACCCTGAAAGACGCGTTGAATGAAGCCATGCGCGACTGGGTGGCCAATGTGGACAACACTTTTTACATCATCGGCACGGTGGCGGGCCCTCACCCCTACCCCATGATGGTGCGCGACTTCCAGAGCGTTATCGGCAAGGAATGCATCGAGCAGATGCCCGAAATGCTGGCCGCCCAGAAGGCCGCCACCGAGCAACCCGATGTGGTGGTGGCCTGCGTGGGTGGCGGCAGCAACGCCATGGGAATTTTTCATCCCTACATTCCGTTTGAAAAGACCCGCCTGATCGGCGTGGAGGCGGCCGGCGAAGGACTGGAATCGGGCAAGCACTCGGCATCGCTGCAAAAGGGCAGCGCGGGCGTGCTGCATGGCAACCGCACCTTCATCCTGCAGGACGCCAATGGCCAGATCACCGAAACCCACAGCGTCAGCGCGGGCCTCGACTACCCCGGCGTGGGCCCCGAGCACGCGTGGTTGCAGGAAATCGGTCGTGCCGAATATGTGGGCATCACCGACAAGGAAGCGCTCGATGCCTTCCACTACCTGTGCCGCACCGAAGGCATCATCCCGGCGCTCGAGTCGAGCCACGCCGTGGCCTACGCCATGAAACTGGCCAAAACCATGCGCGGAGACCAGTCCATCCTGGTCAACCTCTCGGGCCGTGGCGACAAGGACATTGGCACCGTGGCCGACCTCAGTGGCGCTGATTTTTATTGCCGCCCCAGCTGCCAGGGGCAGTCCGTCAAGGGCGGCGAGCAACCCGTCAAGGTGGTCAAATGAGCCGCATCGAATCCACATTTTCCGCACTTAAGGCGCAGGGCCGCACGGCGCTGATTCCCTATGTGACCGCGGGCTTCCCGTTTGCCGATATCACCCCCGCGCTCATGCACGGCATGGTGGATGCCGGGGCCGACGTGATCGAGCTGGGTGTGCCGTTTTCCGACCCCATGGCCGACGGCCCTGTCATCCAGAAAGCGGGTGAAAAAGCTTTGGGTCTGGGTATCGGCATGGTTCAGGTGCTGGACCATGTGCGCGAATTCCGCAAGCGCAACAGCACCACGCCCGTGGTGCTGATGGGCTATGCCAACCCCGTGGAACGCTACGACCAGATTCACAGCCAGGGCGCCTTTGTGCGCGATGCGGCCGCGGCAGGCGTTGATGGCGTGCTCATCGTGGACTACCCACCCGAAGAATGCGAAGCCTTTGCCGCCAGCCTGCGCGCGCATGGCATGGACCTGATCTTTTTGCTCGCCCCCACCAGCACCGACGAACGCATGGCGCAGGTGGCGCGGGTGGCCAGCGGCTATGTGTATTACGTGTCGCTCAAGGGCGTTACGGGATCGGGCGCGCTGGACACCACTGCAGTCGAACAGATGCTGCCCCGCATCCGCCAGCATGTGCACATCCCCGTGGGCGTGGGCTTCGGCATCCGTGATGCGGCCACCGCCCAGGCGATTGGCAAGGTGGCCGATGCGGTGGTGATCGGCAGCCGCATCATCCAGCTGATTGAAGACCAAGAACACGCCAAAGTGGTGCCCATTACCATCGACTTCCTGCGTGGCGTGCGCAAAGCGCTCGACGCATAATGCAGCCCGGCGCGCGCCTCCACCAGGAGGCAGCGCGCCACAGATTCACTCCGGCCTGCCCACGAATGCCCACCGACTCCGGGCCGAGGCCGTGCCACCGAAGAGGAGAACACCATGTCCTGGCTCGAAAAACTTCTGCCCTCCAAAATCCAGCAAACCGACCCCACCGAGCGCCGCCAGGTGCCCGAAGGTCTGTGGATCAAGTGCCCGAGCTGCGAAACCGTGCTCTACAAGGCCGACCTGGAGCTAAACCAGAACGTCTGCCCGCACTGCAGCCATCACCACCGCATCGGCGCGCGGGCGCGGCTGAACGCCTTCCTCGACCCGGAAGGCCGCTACGAAATCGGCCAGGAAGTCTTGCCAGTGGATGCGCTCAAGTTCAAGGACAGCCGCAAGTACCCCGAGCGCCTGAAGGAAGCCCTGGAAAACACGGGCGAGACCGACGCCCTCATCGTCATGGGCGGTGCGGTCAAAAGCATCAACCTGGTGGCAGCCTGCTTCGAATTTGACTTCATGGGCGGCAGCATGGGCAGCGTGGTGGGCGAGCGCTTTGTGCGCGGCGTCGAAACCGCTATCGATCAGAAGTTACCCTTCCTGTGCTTTACCGCCACGGGCGGCGCGCGCATGCAGGAGGGGCTGCTGTCGCTCATGCAGATGGCCAAGACCAATGCCGCACTCACCCGCCTGGCCAAAAAAGGCCTGCCCTTCATCAGCGTGCTGACCGACCCCACCATGGGCGGTGTAAGCGCTGGTTTTGCCTTTGTGGGCGACATCGTCATCGCCGAACCCAAGGCCCTGATCGGATTTGCCGGCCCGCGCGTGATCGAATCCACCGTGCGTGTGACGCTGCCAGAGGGTTTTCAGCGCGCCGAGTTTCTGCAGACCAAGGGCGCCGTGGATTTCATCTGCGACCGCCGCGAACTGCGCAACACCGTGGCCAGCAGCCTGGCCATGCTGCAGCGCCTGCCTGCCGACGCCGTCGTGTAAAGCCGTGCGGCCGCTGCTCGGCTATCGACAGAATTACTATCAAATAAATAGCATGCTGCGCTTACTGGATAAGGGCTGCATGCTGATTTGGCACAAAATCACCCTCACCCCTGCAGCACGCCTGCTTGCAGGTGCCCCAGGATGATCATGGCAACCTGCAGCAACACCAGCACGGCCAGCGGCGATAAATCCACCCCGCCGACCAGCGGAATAATGCGCTGAAACGGCCGCAGCACCGGTGCACACAAACGTGCCACCACGTCCGCAATCGGCGAGCGGGTCGACATCCATGACATGACCGCATGGACAATCAGCAAACCAATCAGCCCCGAGATGGCCACCCGCACCAGGCCAAAAAGCGCCAGCCAAGGCAGCCAGGCCCAGGCGGCACCGGCACCCAGAATCAGCCACAGCAAAAAATACTGGACCAATTGCAGCAACACAGCTGCAGCCAGGCTGGAAAGGTCCCAACGCCCCACCGGCGCAATCACGCGCCGCAGCGGCATGACCAGCCAGTCAGTGAGTGCAAACACCAGCCCGCCAATCGGATTGGAGAACGGCACCCGCTGCCACTGCATGTACAAACGCAGCAGACACGCCCCGGTCAACAGGCCACCAACGACATCGAGCAGGAAAGAGGCGATCTGGTAGAGCATGGATGAGACAAATTGGAGTGGACCGGGTACGAAAGCAGACTGCGCCATGGGATGATAGCGACCGAAGAGCTTCGCCCATGACACAACCCCTCACCCTGTCATCCCTTCCGCTGTTTCCGCTCAATTCCGTGCTGTTTCCAGACGGAGTGCTGGCGTTGCGCGTGTTCGAGGTGCGCTACCTCGACATGGTGCGCAAATGCCACCATGCGGGAGCCCCGTTTGGCATCGTTGCACTCACGCAGGGCAACGAGGTGCGACAGGCCGGCGCACCCGATGAGCGATTTCACGACATCGGAACCCTGGCGGTCATCGAAAAGCTCGACAACCCGCAACCCGGACTGATCACCCTGCTGTGCCGCGGCAGCCAGCGTTTTCGCATCACAGAGCGCAGGCATTTGCCGCACGGCCTGTGGATTGCCGATGTGGAGCAACTGGCCACAGACCTTGCGGTATCCATTCCCGAGGACCTTCTGACCACCGCGACAACCTTGGCCCAGGTGCTGGCATCCTTGCGCGAACGCGACACCGGCTCCGGCACGGCCGTGCACCCCACCCCCGCCCAGCTGAACGACTGCGGCTGGGTCGCCAACCGCTGGTGCGAACTGCTGCCCATTCCCCTGGAACTCAAGCAGCGGCTGATGGAACTCGACAACCCCTTGGTCCGACTGGAACTGGTGGGGGATGTGCTGGAACGCACAGGAATTTCGCCTTCCTAGCCGAATGCCCCACAACCGCTATTTATTGCACCACGTCCTGGAATGGCCGCGCTCTGCCTTACATCATCGATAGAGTCGGCTTCATCCGCGCGTTGCCGATGCAGCCCGAACCCTGCCGATAACCCATAAAATCCACGGTTTGGCTGCCACCAGCCCCCACATTCCACGTCCCGTAGCCACGGCACCTATGTCAGAACAAAACCACGCCCCCGCCCCCCACGACGAAAACCAGCTCATCGCCGAGCGCCGCGACAAGCTGCGCGCCTTGCGCGAGGCCCATGCACAGGGCGCAGGCGTCACGTTCCCCAACGATTTCAAGCCGGCGCACCACGCTGCCACGCTGCAGGACCAGCACGCCAGCAAGGACGCACAATCGCTTGAAACCCACGCTGTTCATGTGAGCGTGGCGGGACGCATGATGCTCAAGCGGGTGATGGGCAAGGCCAGTTTTGCCACCGTGCAGGATGGTTCGCTGGGCGAAACCGGGGGGCGCATCCAGCTCTACATCACGCGTGACGCGCTGGGTGAAGACCTGTATGCGGCCTTCAAGCACTGGGATCTGGGCGACATCATCGGTGCCGAGGGCACGTTGATGAAGACCAAGACCGGCGAGCTGTCGGTCAAGGTGACCACCCTGCGGCTGCTGACCAAAAGCCTGCGCCCCATGCCCGACAAGTTTCATGGCGTGGCCGACCAGGAGGTCAAGTACCGCCAGCGGTACATCGACCTGATGACCGATGAGGCTGCACGCAAGCGCTTCGTGGCGCGCAGCCGTGCTGTCAGTGGCATCCGCGATTTCATGGTGCAGCACGGCTTCCTGGAGGTCGAGACACCCATGCTGCACCCCATTCCGGGCGGCGCCAACGCCAAGCCGTTTATCACGCACCACAACGCGCTCGAACAAGAGATGTACCTGCGCATCGCGCCGGAGCTGTTCCTCAAGCGCCTGCTCGTGGGTGGTTTCGAGCGGGTGTTTGAGATCAACCGCAACTTCCGCAACGAAGGCATCTCGGTGCGCCACAACCCCGAGTTCACCATGATGGAGTTCTATGCGGCCTACTGGAACTACCAGGACCTCATGGGCTTTACCGAACAGCTCGTGCGCGATGCCGCCCTGAAGGCCGCTGGCACGCTGCAGCTGTCGTACCAGGGCCGCGAGGTGGACTTGAGCCAGCCGTTTGCCCGCCTGACCATTCGCGAAGCCATCTTCCAGCACACCGAGGCCGGCGCGCATGTGGACGATGCGGCGTGGCTCATCAGCGCCCTCAAGAAGCTGGGCATGTCGGAACAAAAGAACCAGCTTTCCGGGCGCACCCTGGCCAGCCTGCAGGTGCTGTACTTTGAAGAGACGGTGGAAGACAAGTTGTGGCAGCCCACCTTCATCATGGAGCACCCCACCGAGATTTCGCCGCTGGCCCGCGCCAACGACCAGCGCCCCGAAGTCACCGAGCGCTTCGAGCTCTACATCACCGGGCGCGAATTCGGCAACGGCTTCAGCGAGCTGAACGACGCCGAGGACCAGGCCGCGCGCTTTCATGCCCAGGTGGCTGCCAAGGACAGTGGCGACGACGAGGCCATGTATTACGACCACGACTTTGTGCGCGCGCTCGAATACGGCATGCCGCCCGCCGGCGGCTGCGGCATCGGCATTGACCGCCTGATGATGCTGCTGACCGACAGCCCCAGCATCCGCGACGTGATCCTGTTCCCGGCCCTGCGGCGCGAGTCTTGACCGCCTGGTGCCGTTCAGGCGTGGGCGCCCGCCCGCATCCCGGCAGATGAAGGCAGGCGACCCCGCGGTGCAAAAAAGCCCGCCAGCCAATGCGGGCCACAAGGAAACACCGTGACAGCCCCCACGCCCCTGCCGCCCCCTTCGCCTGCGGCCCCACCCATCGGGGCCGCATTGGCGGACCCCCCATTTTCCGCGCTGGTCGTGAAAGACGTGGGCTCGGTGCGTGCTGCGCTGTGCGTCGCACCCACGCTGCACGGCGGCATCAGGACCTGCGTGCCCGATGACAGCACCAACGCAGAGAGCATGGTCATGCGGGCCGACCAAGTGCTTCATACCGCCAAGGTGCAAGGCCGCAACCGCTGCTTCAGTTTTAAGATGCCGATGGACACGGTGGAGCAGTTGAACGGCTGACTGCCGCTGTGCCGCCTTTTTTGACACCATAGTCCCCATGGCCATTTCCCGAATGCAACTCTTGAAAGCCCGCCTGCCCGAATGGGTGCAGGACTGGCTTGAAGTCATCATCCCCGGCTCGCAAATCCTGCTGATCCTGGTTGTGGCATGGCTGTTGCAGCGCACGCTGCGCCGCCTGGTGCGCCGCGCCAGCGCGCACTACCAGTTGCCCGATGAATTGCTGGTGCCCATCAACGGCCTGATCCGTTGGCTCATCATTGCCAGCGCGCTGTTGCTGGTGCTTGAACGCATGGGCGTCTCGGCCACGGTGCTATGGACGGCTTTCACGGGCTTCGCCACCGTGGGCGCGGTGGCATTTTTTGCCGCCTGGAGCGTGCTGTCCAACCTGTTTTGTGCGCTGCTCATCTTCACGGTGCGGCCTTTTCGCATTGGGGACTACATCGAGGTGCTGGACACCGCAGACAAGCCCGGCGCCAAGGGCCGCGTGGTGGATATCAATCTGCTTTACACCACGCTGGAGGACCATGGCGCAGCGGTGGGCCACACGGCGTGGCTGCAGATTCCAAACGCACTGATCTTTCAGCGCGTGGTGCGCCGCTTTCAGCATTACCCGCCACCCGCAGAGGCTGCGCCACCAACGGAGCCGACCGCGCCGGTGCAAGCCGTGGCCGCACCCCTGCAGCCGAGTGCCCTGCCCGTCAGCACCGCACCGGGGCCATAGAGCAGACCTGCGACAAAAGTCAGGGCAGCAAATCCAGCGCCTGCAAATAGGCGGGCTGGTACATCAGCTCATCCCACGCCTGCGGCAGGGTTTCGGGCAGCAGCGCCAGGCGACGCGATTCGCTGTCCACGCTGGGCTGCCAGCGGCCCTGTGAAAGGGCAGCGTCGAGGCCGTCGATGAGTTCGTCCACAGCCTCGCCGTTGCCCACGCTCTGGTTGCACAGCAGCACCAGGTCGCAGCCTGCGGCAAGGGCCGCGATGGCGGCGTCGGTGTAGCTGACCACCTGGCCGTCAAGGCGCCGCGCTCCCTCCATGCTGAGGTCGTCGCTGAAGATGGCGCCGTCAAACCGCATCTGGCGGCGCAGGATGTCCTGCAGCCACCGCTGCGAAAAGCCCGCCGGGCGGCTATCGACCTTGGGGTAGATCACATGGGCCGGCATCACGCTGGTGAGCGTGCTGCTGAGCCAGGGATACGGCGCGGCGTCGTCGGCCAAAATGGCCTTGAGGCTGCGCTTGTCCACCGGCACCTCGGTGTGCGAGTCGGCCTTCACAAAGCCATGCCCCGGAAAATGCTTGCCGCAGTTGGCCATGCCCGCCTGCAGCAGACCGTGCATCAGGCTCTTGGCCAGCAGCGCCACCACGCGCGGGTCGCGGTGGAAGGATCGGTCGCCGATGACGCCGCTTCGGGACGTGCCGGGCCGCCCCAAGCTTTCCGAGCCCCCTCGGGGGGCAGCCAGCGCTTGCGCTGGCGTGGGGGCCTCATCCGTCCAGTCGAGGTCCAGCACGGGCGTGAAGCTGAAGTCCACGCCACAGGCGCGCAGCTCGGTGCCCAGCACGTAGCCCGCCGCCGTGGCGGCGTTGATGGCGCGCAGCGCGCCACTGCCGGGCACGGCCTTGGCACCCTTGCCGTCATCCATCCACATGTCACCCAGCGCCCGCATGGGCGGCAGGTGGGTGAAGCCATCGGTGCGAAAACGCTGCACGCGGCCGCCTTCATGATCCACACAGATCAGCAGGTCATCGCGCACGGCCTTGATGCTGCTGGTGAGCTGCAGCAGCTGTGCGCGGTTTTCCCAATTGCGGGCGAACAGGATCACGCCGCCCGTCAGCGGGTGGGCCAGGCGGCGGCGGTCGGCGGCACTGAGTGTTGTGCCGGCGACGTCCAGGATGAGGGGTGCGTGTTCGGTCATCGGGCTTCCAATCGTGAAATTGCTATATAAACAATAGCTGACTGCGCTTATTCAACAAGCGCTAAATGGCTATTTTGCTTGAATTTTCTCCACCACGCAAAAGCTGGCGGCGTAGTCGGTTTCGTCGGTCACACTCAGGTGCGCCGTGAGGCCTTTGGCCTCGAACCATTCCCTGAGAGCACCGTGCAGCACGATCACCGGCTGGCCGCTGGGCAGAGACCCCACCTCACACGCGCGCCAGGTCATGGGCATGTGCATGCCCAGCCCGATGGCCTTGCTGAAGGCTTCCTTGGCGGAAAAGCGCGTAGCCAGGTAGCGCACGCCGCGCTCGGGCCACCGCGCGCTGCGCGCACGCCAGGTGGCCAGCTCGCCATCGGCCAGCACCTTTTCGGCAAACCGCTCGCCGTGGCGCTCCAGACTGGCCGCGATGCGGCGCACATCGCAGATGTCGGTGCCAATGCCGTAGATCATGGTTTTGAATGAAATATGCCTCTAGCGCTTGATAAATAAGCGCTAGCAGCTATCAAATCAGGAGTTTTTCTCTGCTGCAAAGCCTGCATCGATGCACGCTTGGTAGGCCTGCACGGTGGCGGCATAGCCCAGCTCCAGTGCATCGGCAATCAAGGCGTGACCGATGGAGACTTCGAGCACGCCGGGCACCTCGCGCACAAAGGCGGCGAGGTTGTCGCGGTTGAGGTCATGCCCGGCATTCACGCCCAGGCCGGCATCCAGCGCCGCCTGGGCGGCGGCGGCGTAGCGCTTCAGCTCCTCGGCTTGCTGCGGCGTGCCCCAGGCTGCGGCGTAGGGCTCGGTGTACAGCTCCACCCGGTCCGCACCCACGGCCCGGGCAGCGGCCATCTGCTCAGGCACCGGGTCCATGAACAGGCTCACACGCACGCCCAGGCTGCGGCACTCGGCAATCAGCGGCGCCAAGCGCTCGGCATCCTGCGGGAAGCTCCAGCCGTGGTCGCTGGTGAACTGGTCTTCGCTGTCGGGCACAAAGGTAACCTGCTGCGGCCGCATGCCCTGGCCCGCAAGCTCACGGATGAAGTCCATCAGGTTCTGCGACGGGTTGCCTTCGATGTTGTATTCGCGGTCGGTCCAGGCGCGCATCAGCGCCGCCAGTTCGAACACGTCCTGGCGGCGAATATGCCGCTCGTCGGGCCGGGGGTGCACCGTGATGCCCTGGGCACCCGCCTGCAGGCACAGCTGGGCCGCGCGCGTGACGCTGGGAATGCCCAGGTGGCGCGTGTTGCGCACCAGGGCGACCTTGTTGACGTTGACCGACAAGGCGGTGCGTTGCGGGATATGTTCAGACTTTTTCATAAGGACTGCAGGTCGATCATGAGCTGGCGGGTGCGCAGCGTGGGGCTGCCGCAATGGTATTGCAGCAAGGCCCGCAGCTGGGGTTTGAGTTCGGCGGCCACCGGGGCGCAGGCACGCAAGGTGGCGGTGTAGCTGGCCGCATCGTCCAGCGCGCGCTGCAGCGCTTGCCACTGGCTGCCGGGCAGGCCGGCACGGTCGGTGGAAGACGCCGCACGCAAGCCCCCTTCGGGCACCAGGGTGTAGCGCGTGTCGGGCAGCAGCGGCGCAAACGTCATGGTCTGCGCATCCAGGCTGGGCAGCAGGCCGATCTCGCGCAGCAGCAGCAGCTCGAAACTGCGCAGCACGGGCTCCAGGGCATCGCCATGCTCGCTGGCCAGCACCCGCACGACCCCCGCATAGGCATCGAACAGCGCAGGGTGCGGATCGGCGCGCGCCAGCAGGCGCAGCAACAGCTCGTTGAGGTACATGCCCGACAGCAGTGCGTCGCCCGTGGGCATCACATGCCCGCCCACCCACTCGGCGCCCTTGAGCGTGTGGATGTCGGCCGTGCCGTCGCCAGCCAGGGTGTAGGTCACCAGCAGGGGCTGCAGCGGCAGCAGCACAGGACGGAAGTTGGAGCTGGGCTTCTTGGCGCCCTTGGCCACCAGGGCCACGCGCCCCTGGCGTCGGCAAAACACTTCCAGAATCAGGCTGGACTCGCTCCAGTCGTAGCTGTGCAGCACGAAAGCAGGTTCATCGGCAATGCGGCGCACTGGCATGAAATAAACGCTACGCCATCCCTCAAAAGGCGGCGGAGCAGGCCATGCCAGCGGACGCCGTGGAACGGGCTTTGCCCGACCACTGGCGTCGTTCCCCTTCCCGCAGCGCGCAGCGATGCGAGAGAAGGGGGAAGCGGCGCAGCCGCTCAGGGGGATGGTCGCTATTCATAGCCGAACGAGCGCACGCGCGCTTCATCGTCTGCCCAGCCAGAGCGCACCTTGACCCACAGCTCCAGGAACACCTTGGCGTCCATGAGTTTTTCCAGTTCCTGGCGGGCTTCGGTGCCGATGCGCTTCAAACGCTCGCCCTTGTCGCCGATGACCATCATCTTGTGGTTGTCGCGCTCGACCACGATGGTGGCAGCGATCTTGACCATGCGTTTGTGCGCCTTGCTGGCTTCTTCATCGAACTTGTCGATGACCACCGTGGAGGTGTAAGGCAACTCATCGCCCGTAAAGCGAAACAGCTTTTCGCGCACGGTCTCGGAAGCGAGAAACTTCTCGCTGCGGTCGGTCAGCTCGTCTTCGGCGTACCACCAGGCTTGCTCGGGCAAGTATTTGGCGCAGATGCCAAACAGCCGCTCGATGTCGCCCTTGTTCTTGGCCGACATCGGCACGAATTCAGCAAACGGGTGGCGCTCCTGCATGCTCTTGAGCCAGGGCGCCAGTTCGGCGCGGCGGTGCACCATGTCGAGCTTGTTGGCCACCAGCAGCGTGGGAATGCCGGGCTTGAACAGCGAGAGCACCTTGGCATCGGCCAGCGTGAAGTTGCCGGCCTCGACGACAAACAGGATCAGGTCCACATCGCCAATCGCGCCCATCACGGTCTTGTTGAGCGATTTGTTGAGCGCCGTGGCGTGGCGGGTCTGAAAACCCGGCGTATCGACAAAGACAAACTGCGTCTGCTCCCGCGTGCGGATGCCCGTGATGCGGTGCCGCGTGGTCTGCGCCTTGCGCGAGGTGATGCTGATCTTCTGGCCCACCAGGGCGTTGAGCAGCGTGGATTTGCCCACGTTGGGTTTGCCCACGATGGCGATCACGCCGCAGCGCTGGCCCGGCACGGCTGCCGGTGCGCCCGCAGCCGCCAACATGGCGTCCAGGTCATTTTGCACCGGAGCGCTTGCTGGGCTTGCGCCATCAGCTACATCTTTAGTAGCATCGTTCATATGTTTTTCGCTTTCAGTGTGGCCAGCATGGCGGCGGCGGCGGCCTGTTCGCCGGCACGGCGCGAACCGCCGATGCCCCGTTCGACCAGACCCAATTCGGTGATTTCGCACTCCACATCAAAGGTCTGGCGGTGCGCCGCCCCTACCGTGGCCACCACGCTGTATTGCGGCAGCTTCATTTTGCGGCCCTGCAGCCACTCCTGCAACGCGGTCTTGGGGTCTTTGGCGGCGGCCTGCATCTGGGGGTTGATTTCCACACCCTGAAAAAGGCGATGCACCAGCGCCTCGGCACTGGCATAACCAGCATCAAGATACACGGCGCCAATCAGGGCTTCGAGCGCATCGGCCAGGATGGAAGGCCGCTGCTGGCCACCGGACTTGGACTCGCCCTCGCCCAGGCGCAGCACATCCGACACCTGCAGGCGCAGCGCCAGCTGGTGGAGGGTGTCTTGCTTGACGAGGTTGGCGCGCACGCGGGAGAGATCGCCCTCGGGCAGATCGCTCAACCTCTGGTACAGCAGACTGGCCACGGCCAGATTGAGCACCGAATCGCCAAGAAACTCCAGGCGTTCATTGTGGTCCGCTGAAAAGCTGCGGTGCGTGACGGCGCGCTGGAGCAGCGAGGCGTTGGAGAAGGCGTGCTGCAGGCGGTTCTGCAGCGCTAGTAGAGCCGGCTGCACCTAGTTGGTCTGTGCATCAAAGCGATACACCAGGTAGGCGGGGCCTGCCAGGGGAATCTCGCGCGCATACTTGAAGGACACCACCACCTTGTCGCCACGCTTGGTGATTTCGAGGTCCGAGCCCTTGACCGAATTGATATCGTCAATGGCTGCCGCGCGGTCAAAAGCGGCCCGGATGGCGGGCACGGTGCTCTCTATCTTGGCCTTCTCGATGGCCTTTTTGGCCGCGACATATTCCAGAAAAATCGGAACGGACTGCCCACCAATGGCAAAGGCTGCCACCGCAAACAAACCGACAAAAATCAGCCCGAAGAACGACAGGCCGCGCTGGCGCGACCGACTGGCTGTGCGATGCATGCTCATGTTTTTACCCTCTCGTTGTTGTGTGTCTGCTGTATTCAATGAAACGATCCAATCCGCTTGAGGTTGCCGAAGTTCATCCAGACAAAGAACGCCTTGCCCACGATGTTGGCCTCTGGCACAAACCCCCAGTAGCGTGAATCCAGCGAATTATCGCGGTTGTCGCCCATCATGAAATAGTGCCCCTGTGGCACCTTGCAGACGACGCCTTCAACGCTGTAGCGGCAGTTGTCGCGGTAAGCGAAGTTGCTGGCACCTTGCACAAAAGCAGGCACATCGGAGTTGTTCAGCAGCCGGTGCGGCTGCCCACCCAGCTGCTCCTCGTACTGCTTGAAATAACGCATTGCGTCTTCGTCAAAGAAATCGGGCATCGCCTTGGTTTCGACGGGCTTGCCATTCACGGTGAGGCGCTTGTTCAGGTAGGCCACCTCATCGCCGGGCACGCCCACCACCCGCTTGATGTAGTCCAGGCTGGGCTGCGGCGGATAGCGAAAGACCATCACATCACCCCGAGCGGGTTGGTTGCCCTCAATGATTTTGGTATTGATGACCGGCAGCCGCACACCGTAGGTGAACTTGTTGACCAAAATGAGGTCGCCCACCAGCAAGGTGGGGATCATGGAACCCGAAGGAATCTTGAAAGGTTCAAACAAAAACGAGCGCAGGAAAAACACCGCAGCGATCACGGGGAACAACCCCGCGGTCCAATCCAGCCACCAGGGCTGCATCAGGATGCGGCCCTTGGCCTCGTGCACATCTACATCCACCTTCTGGATGCCCATGCGGTCGAGTTCGGCGCGGCGTTGCACGGCCGCATCCTCGATGGCCTGCGCCGCCCGGCGCCTGCGCGGCAGAAAAACCAGGCGCTCGGCCAGCCAGTAGGCCCCTGTGACCACGGTGGCCAGGAACAGCAGCAAAGCGAAGTTGCCCTCGATGGCACCCATGTACCAGGCGCCGACGTAGCCCGCAAAGGCAGCCAGCACCAGCGAAGTCAGGATTTGCATGAACTGCATCAATCTTCCACCTGCAAAATGGCGAGGAATGCCTCTTGGGGCACCTCGACCGAGCCAATCTGTTTCATGCGCTTTTTGCCCGCCTTCTGCTTTTCGAGCAGCTTGCGCTTGCGGCTGACGTCACCGCCGTAGCATTTTGCCAGCACGTTCTTGCGCAGCGCCTTGATGGTTTCGCGCGCAATGATGTTGGCGCCAATGGCGGCCTGAATGGCCACGTCATACATCTGGCGGCTGATGATTTCGCGCATTTTGGCCACCACGGCACGACCGCGGTACTGCGACTGCGAGCGGTGCACGATGATGGACAGCGCGTCCACCTTTTCGCCATTGAGAAGAATGTCGACCTTCACCACATCGGAAGCACGGTACTCCTTGAACTCATAGTCCATGGAGGCATAGCCGCGCGACACCGACTTGAGCTTGTCGAAGAAGTCGAGCACGATCTCGCCCAGCGGCATTTCATAGGTGAGCATGACCTGGCGCCCGTGGTACGCCATGTTCATCTGCACACCGCGCTTCTGGTTGGCCAGCGTCATCACCGGGCCCACGTAGTCCTGGGGCATGTAGAGGTGCACCGTGACGATGGGCTCGCGGATTTCCTCCAGCCGCCCCTGGTCGGGCATCTTGGACGGGTTCTCGACCATGATCACTTCGCCATCGGCCCGGACCACCTGGTACACCACGCTGGGCGCGGTGGTGATGAGGTCCTGGTCGAACTCGCGCTCCAGTCGCTCCTGCACGATTTCCATGTGCAGCAAACCGAGGAAGCCGCAACGGAAACCAAAGCCCAGCGCCTGGCTGACTTCGGGCTCGTAATGCAACGATGCGTCATTGAGCTTGAGCTTTTCGAGGGCGTCGCGCAGCGAGTCGTATTCGCTGGCCTCGGTGGGGTAAAGCCCGGCAAACACCTGGGGCTGGATTTCCTTGAAACCGGGCAGCGCTTCGGTGGCGGGGCCCGCGTTGTTGGGCAGCTTCTTTTCGAGCGTGATGGTGTCGCCCACCTTGGCCGCCTGCAGCTCCTTGATGCCCGCAATGATGTAGCCCACCTGACCGGCATCGAGCGAATTGCGTGGCTCGTTGGCCGGTGTGAACACACCCAGGTTGTCGGCGTTGTAAACAGCGCCCGAGGCCATCATCTTGATGCGCTCGCCCTTGAGCAGGCGGCCATCGACCACGCGCACCAGCATCACCACGCCCACATAGCTGTCGAACCAGCTGTCGATGATCATCGCGCGCAGGGGGCCCGTGGCGTTGCCCCTGGGCGCTGGCACCTTCGCGACAATGGCTTCGAGAATTTCGTCAATGCCCATGCCGGTCTTGGCCGAACAGGGAATGGCGTCGGTCGCGTCGATACCGATCACATCTTCGATTTCCGCCTTGGCATTGTCGGGATCAGCGTTCGGAAGATCCATCTTGTTGAGCACGGGAACCACTTCCACACCGAGGTCCAGCGCGGTGTAGCAATTGGCCACCGTCTGCGCCTCAACACCTTGCGATGCGTCCACCACCAGCAGCGCACCCTCGCAGGCCGACAACGAGCGGCTCACTTCATAAGAGAAGTCCACGTGGCCCGGTGTGTCGATCAGATTGAGGTTATAGACCTGCCCGTCCTGGGCCTTGTATTGCAGGGCAGCAGTCTGTGCCTTGATGGTTATCCCACGCTCTTTCTCGATGTCCATCGAGTCAAGCACCTGCGCCTCCATGTCGCGGTCCGCAAGTCCGCCACACCGCTGGATCAAGCGATCGGCCAACGTCGATTTGCCATGGTCGATGTGCGCAATGATGGAAAAATTTCTGATGTGTTTCATCAACGGGAAGCGTCAAGTAATTGAATTGAAACGGCGCGGACAAGAAAAAAGGGCGCGTCGAATGGCGACGCGCCCTGAACCAACAATCATTGGCAACTGCGAAGGTTGGAGCCTCATTGTAGGCAAAAAGCCTGAACCCATGAGCCATCAACCCCACATGTGAAGCGCGTTGCTGCAGTGCAACAAGCATTTTATACACAACTTATTCACAAGCAGCATCCGAGCAACATGGGACAACTTGTGGGCTAGCTGCGGATCTGTGGTGCAGGGGCCATGCCCATTTCACAATATGATCCCAGCGCCGACTCATATGTCGATATGTGTTGAACGCAGGGCCGCATTCTATCCAATCTGATCGATGCGCAGTTTTCCGGGTGAGCGAAAACCAACCCTCATCTTCCGAAATTAATTTGGCCGCAGTTGCTCTCGGCGGCGATCCAGACGAAAGAAATCCCGGATATACACCCGGGATTTCCCTGCGCGCCCTCAGGGCGCCCCCTCAGTGCCAGCTTATTTGGAAGGGCGAATCAAGGCATATTGGGCCCATTCACCCCGACGGTACAACACATTGATGGGCTTGTTCTTGTCCACCTTGGCCAGCGCCGCCTCCAAATCCTTGACCCCGCCAATTTCGGTGTTGGCGATGGAAAGGATGACGTCACCCTCGCGCAGGCCGGCACGTGCAGCGGCATCGGTGGCCGAATTCACCACCACCCCACCCCGGATGTTCAGCTCTTTCTTTTGCGCATCGGTCAGCGCGCTCACCGATAACCCGATCAACTGTGCAGCAGCCGAGGCTTTTGGTTTTTCTTCCCGCTCCGCAGCCTTGCGCACCGGCTTGTCGCCCTCGATTTCCGCGATGGTGAGGCTCAGGTCCTTGGCGGTGCCGCGGCGGAACACCGTGACCGTGCTTTTCGTTCCGGGCTTGGTGTTGCCCACGAGGCGCGGAAGATCTGCCAGCTTGTCGATCGCCTTGCCATCAAAACGGGTGATGATGTCGCCCGCCTCGATGCCTGCCTTTTCAGCGGGCGACCCGGACTCCACGCCCGTGACCAGTGCGCCCGATGCCTTGCCAAGGCCAATGGATTCGGCGACATCTTTGGTGACCTGACCAATCTGGACACCGATGCGCCCGCGGGTCACGCGGCCAGACGCACGCAGTTGCTCACTGACCCGAATGGCCTCGTCCATGGGAATCGCAAACGAGATGCCCATGAAGCCGCCAGACCGCGAATAGATCTGGCTGTTGATCCCCACCACCTCGCCGCGCATATTGATCAATGGCCCGCCAGAGTTGCCGGGATTGATGGCCACGTCGGTCTGGATGAATGGCAGATAGTCCCCCGTATCGCGTTGCTTGGCGCTCACGATACCGGCGGTGACCGTGCTCTCCAGGCCAAACGGCGAACCGATGGCCATCACCCATTCACCCACCTTCAGGCGGCTGACGTCTCCCACCTTCACAGCGGGGAGTCCTGTCGCTTCAATTTTGACCACAGCCACGTCGGTGCGCTTGTCGGTCCCCACGATCTTGGCCTTGAACTCCCGCTTGTCCGTCAGGGTGACGATGACCTCGTCAGCGCCGTCCACGACGTGCGCATTGGTCATCACGTAACCGTCGGCCGTCAGGATGAATCCCGATCCCACGCCCCGAGGCTGCTCCTCGTCGGGCTGGGGCCGCTGAGGCCTTTGTTGCCGGGGCATGTTGGGCATGGGCACACCAAAACGCCGAAGAAACTCAAGCATGTCTTCATCCATGCCGTTGGTGTTGGTACGGGCCGACACCTTCTCGGAGGTGCGAATGTTCACCACCGATGGCCCCACCTGCTCCACCAGTTCGGTAAAGTCCGGCAAGCCACGCGACGCGGCAGTTTGCGCATGGGCTGCACCATGGGGCACGACCACCAGACTCGCTGCTCCCATCAGCGCGCCTGCGAGTGCATACGAGTGCAGTTTTTTCCAATCGATCCTGAGCATCATCGACCTTTCTTGAATTGTGGCAATGGTTACGAACAGATGTTGTATGCCTGTGAAGGCAACAGGAGTCACTTGGTTCCCTGAAGCACACGCTCCGTTGTACCCCACGCAACAGCTGGCGCGATCCAGCATACGGTGCATGCACGTGGGCGCCCTGCCCAAGTGGCTCGCATCAGATGCAGGGATTGCAGTGGAATCGCGTTGTGAGCAACAGGCCAGGCGCCGGTCAGGCGTCCGGCGGCGATAAAGCTTTGGTATATCGCCCAGGATTGCTAGCAGTTCTCGGGCCAGTCTGGATGCATCCCGTGTCTTCAGGCGAGCAGCTTTAGCCCCAGCAGGACGACGCGCATTACCTCATTGCGCCGGAAGATGGCACGAGGCGCGCCATGTGTCGCCTCTACGCGCTTGATTTGCCGGGATCCGCTGCCAGCATGCGTGGCTTTGGCGCGCGCCATTGCCCCACAGAACCGGCGGCACGACAAACTTGTCCAGGCAATTGCGTTGGCATTAGCGGGCAGGGGCCTCAAAAGTGGCATTGCGCAGAAAACCTGCGGGCATCTGCAATGCGGACGTGCTTCCAAATTGTTTGTGGGCGGCTAAAAGCTCATCCAGGCGCGGGTCGCGAATCATGACCTGCTGGCCATCGTTGACCGAAACGCTTGCCACGGCAGCTGCCGGCTGGGAAGGCGCAGGCGCGGCAGCCAATTGGGCGCCAGAAGTCGCCCCGCCCTGCAACCCCGCCAAAGAACTCCAGCCAATGGCGGCTACGGCGGCCAATGACGCAAATCCGGCAGCCATCTTCCAGAGGAAAACCGATGAATTTGCGGCAACCGCCGTCTCGGGCATAGCAACCTGTTGCACCTCCGGCATGGCTTCGGACAGACGCCCGTACAGGGGCTCTTGCGCCAGTTGCTCGCGAAGCCGCATCACCATGGACTGATTGCCCGGCTGGTGTCGGGCCAGTTCGGGAGCACGCAAGACATCACCCACCAGATGATAAATCTGCCAGGTGGATTGACCCTCGTCCTGCGTCGCGAATTGCAGGGCCTGCGCCAGTTCCTCGCCCTGCAGTTCCCCGTCGGCCAAGGCCGACAATTGTTCGCGTTTCATCAAGTCTGTGTTCATTGCGTCACCTGCCAAACATCATCCCGGCCCCAATGGCCGCATCCATGTACCGCCTCCGAAGAAACGTCCATCACCAGCGCTTGCCCGACTGGTTTTCCAGCAGCGGGCGCACGCGCGCAGAAATCGCCTCTCGGGCACGAAAAATCCGCGACCGTACCGTTCCGATGGGGCATTCCATCGCCGCGGCAATTTCTTCGTAAGTCAATCCTTCTATCTCACGCAAGGTCACCGCTTGGCGTAAATCCTCCGGCAATGCCTCCATGGCCGCATTCACGGCCTCGGCAATTTCACGTGCTGCAAGAATGGTTTCGGGTGTTTCTTCGGAAATTAGTTCATGTCCAAGGCGGGAAGTTTCATCTTCGTCATCACCGCCACGCAGAGCGTTTTCCGAAATGACGGGATTGCGCTTCATGTCCATGAGCGCCTTTTTCGCCGTGTTGACGGCGATCCGGTACAGCCAGGTATAAAACTGTGCCTCGCCACGAAACTGGTGCAGCGCCCGGTAAGCACGGATAAAAGTTTCCTGCGCAATATCCGGTACGAGGTCCGTGTCCCGCACCATGCGCCCAATCAGACGTTCGATGCGCCGCTGGTATTTGATGACCAGCAATTCGTAAGCGCGCTGGTCGCCCGCAACCGTGCGCTCCACCAGTTGGAGGTCGCTGTCTGTGGGGGCTGCAGGGGAAGTTACGGTCATTGTCACTTTGAATTCACGCTGGCGGGCGTCTGGCCGCAGCGGGTTCGTCGGCCGGGGTGGCCTCGGGCTTGGGGCGCGAATATACCGCACGCCGCAGATCGCCCCATCGTTCAGGAGCGCCCTGACGCTCCAGCCATAACCAGGTGCGGCGCCCACCTGGTTCATCCAGACAAACCCACAGGTGACTTTGTAGATCCAACCTTACCCACAGGGCTCCCTTCAGGGGATGCGCCGGGTCGCCAGGCGGACCGGCCTCCAGGTGCCAGCGAACACCATCCCACTGCAGCACCCCATCCAGCCGCTGGCGCCAGAAATGCACAACCGCACCCGCAGCACACAGCCAGACGCCCAGGGCTACGGACAATCGCGCCGCCGAATCGGCAGCCCCTTGCAAAAGCCAGAACCACAACCCGGCACCGCCCGCACCCCACAGGAAAAGCATTCCCCACAGCAGCACCGAACCCTGTCCGACGGGATATCGGACAGGTGGAGCAGAAAAATAATGGGAGCCGCGGCGCATGATCAGCGTCGCCAAGGTAATTGCGGACAGCTGGACGATCCCAGCGCGCGGAGCGAAGCAGGGCAAAAAACCGTTTCAGGCTTGTCACCAACAAGGGCTGGTGACAGCAACCGCATCAAATCCGCTTGAAGACCAGCGTGCCGTTGGTGCCGCCAAAGCCAAAGTTGTTCTTGACGGCGATGTCGATCGGCATGTCCCGCGCCGTATTGGCACAAAAATCCAGATCGCACTCGGGATCCTGGTTGAAGATATTGATCGTCGGCGGTACCTTTTGGTGGTGCAACGCCAGTACGGTGAACACGCTTTCAATTCCACCGGCACCACCGAGCAGATGGCCTGTCATGGACTTGGTGGAGCTGATCACGGTCTTGTAGGCATGATCGCCCAAGGCCGCCTTGATGGCGTTGGTTTCGTTGAGGTCGCCCAGCGGAGTGGACGTGCCATGGGCGTTGAGGTAATCCACCTGATCGGCGTTGATGCCGGCATTGTGCATGGCGTGCAGCATGGCGCGGCGTGGGCCATCCATGCTCGGAGCCGTCATGTGGCCGGCATCGGCACTCATGCCAAAACCGCTCAGTTCGGCATAGATCTTTGCACCGCGCGCCTTGGCGTGTTCGTACTCTTCGAGCACCATCACGCCCGCACCCTCGCCCAGCACAAAACCGTCGCGGTCTTTGTCCCAGGGGCGGGAAGCGGTTTTGGGGTCGTCATTGCGTGTGGAAAGTGCACGCATGGCGGCAAAGCCACCCACGCCCAGGGGCGACACGGTGGACTCGGTGCCGCCCGCCACAGCCACATCGGCATCGCCGTATTCAATCATGCGACCTGCCTGCCCAATGCAGTGCAGCCCGGTGGTGCACGCAGTCACCACCGAGAGGTTGGGCCCCTTGAAGCCAAACCGCATCGAAACGTGCCCAGCCACCATGTTGATGATGGAAGCGGGCACGAAAAAAGGAGTGATGCGCCGAGGACCCCGTGCGGTCAACTCGGCGTGGGTGTTCTCGATCAGCGGCAAGCCGCCGATACCAGAACCGATCACGCAGGCAATGCGCGTTGCCAGTTCGTCGTGCAGGGCCTCACCCGTGGGCAAGCCTGCATCCTGCACAGCCTGGGCCGCCGCAGCGATGCCGAAATGGATGAAGGCGTCCATCGCGCGCGCATCCTTGGCGCTGATGTAGGACTCCAGATCGAATCCCTTGACCTCGCCTGCAATCCTGCAGGAAAAGTTCGACGTGTCGAACTTGGTGATGAGATCAATGCCGGACTTACCGGCCAGGACATTGGCCCAGGAATCCGCCACCGTGTTACCCACGGGACTGACACACCCCAGGCCGGTCACGACAACGCGACGACGGCTCATGCGTAAAAACCTTCTGCTGATCGCTCAAGACAGGCGCGGGACGCCCGCTCAGGCTTTCTGGTGGGTGTTGGCGTAGTCGATGGCGTTTTGCACCGTCGTGATCTTCTCTGCGTCTTCGTCAGGAATTTCGATGCCAAACTCGTCTTCGAGTGCCATCACCAATTCGACGGTGTCCAGCGAATCAGCGCCGAGGTCGGCCACAAAGGCTTTTTCGTTGGTGACCTGGGACTCTTCAACGCCAAGTTGTTCGGCAATGATTTTTTTGACGCGTGCTTCGATATCGCTCATGGTTTCCCTCTGGGGGTTGTGAATGAATCCGCGATTCTAGCCGCTTGAGGAAACCCCTCAACACGACCCGTCGCACGGATGAACCGACGTTAACTCTCAACAATTACATGTACATGCCGCCATTGACGTGCAATTCCTGCCCCGTCACATAGCCCGCCTCACGCGATGCCAGGTAGGCCACCGCATGGGCAATGTCGGCAGGCTTGCCCAGATGGCCCAGGGCGATCTGGGACTGCAGCGCCTTTTGCTGCTCTTCGGGCAGATTTGCCGTCATGTCGGTTTCAATGAATCCCGGCGCCACGCAATTGACCGTGATGCTGCGGCTGCCCAGTTCGCGGGCCAGCGCGCGCGTCATGCCAGCCACGCCAGCCTTGGCGGCTGCATAGTTGGCCTGCCCGGCATTGCCCGATGCGCCCACCACGCTGGTGATGCTGATGATGCGCCCAAAGCGCTGCTTCATCATGGGGCGAATCACCGCACGGCTCACCCGGAAAACAGCCTTGAGATTGGTGTCCAGCACGGCATCCCAGTCTTCGTCTTTCATGCGCATGGCCAGCGTGTCGCGCGTGATGCCGGCATTGTTCACCAGCACATGCAATCCGCCTTGCTGCTTGACGATGGAGTCCATCAGCGCCTCGATGGCCGCGCCATCGTTGACATTCAGGTTGGCGCCCCGGCAGCCCGGGTAGGCTGACAGGACCTTGCTGATGCGCTCTGCGCCCTCGTCCGTGGTGGCGGTGCCGACCACCTGGTAACCACGCACTGCTAGCTCCAGGGCAATCGCGGCACCGATGCCGCGCGATGCGCCGGTGACCAGCGCCACCTGGGCTGGGGATACAGAATGCGTCATGCCAACAACTCCCGGGTTTCGGCCAGCGTGGCCGGATCAAACAGTGCTGCGCCGACCAGTTCAGGGTCGATGCGTTTGGTCAGGCCCGCCAGCACCTTGCCGGGGCCACATTCAATGATATGGGTGATGCCACGGCCTTTCAGCGCCTGCACACACTCAACCCAGCGCACAGCACCAAAGGCCTGGCGGTACAGCGCGTCACGAATGGCGTCGGCGTCCTGCTGCACGGCCACATCCACGTTGTTGAGCACCGGAATCTGGGGCACAGCCAGCACCACATCGGCCAGCGCCATGCGCAGCTTCTCGGCGGCAGGCTTCATCAGGCTGGAATGGAATGGTGCCGACACGGGCAGCGGCAGCGCGCGCTTGGCACCCGCTGCCTTGAGCAGCTCGCAGGCCTTGTCCACACCCGCCTTGGTGCCAGCGATCACGGTCTGGATCGGGTCGTTGAAATTCACGGCCTCGACCACTTCGGTCGATCCCGGACCAAAGGATGTAGCCGCCTCGGCGCAACCAGCAATCACCCGGGACGCCTCCATGCCCAGAATGGCTGCCATGGCCCCCGTACCCACCGGCACGGCCTCTTGCATGGCTGCGGCGCGCAAGCGCACCAGCGGCGCTGCCTGTGCCAGTGTCAGCACGCCGGCAGCCACCAGCGCTGAATACTCGCCCAGCGAATGCCCGGCCACGGCCAGCGGCATGGCCCCGCCTTCGGCCTGCCACACGCGCCATGCGGCTACGCCAGCCACCAGCATCACGGGCTGGGTGTTGGTGGTCAGGGCCAGCGCTTCCTTGGGGCCTTGCTGAATCAGCAGGGCGAGATCCTCACCCAACGCATCGGATGCCTCTTGAAGAACCTGTGCCACGACCGGGTGATCACCCCAGGCGTCCAGCATGCCAACAGATTGCGAGCCCTGTCCGGGAAAGACAAATGCAAAGGATTTCATAAAACTACAGTATTTATAAGAAATATGCCTTTAGCCCTTATACAGCAAGCGCTAAAAGCTATAATTTCAGGAGCACCGCACCCCAGGTAAAGCCCCCGCCCACCCCTTCCAGCAGCAGGGTTTCACCCTTCTTGACCTGCCCGGTGCGCACGGCATGGTCCAGCGCCAACGGAATCGAGGCTGCCGACGTGTTGCCGTGCTGGTCCACTGTGACCACCACCTTGTCCATGGACAGCTTCAGCTTCTTGGCCGTGCTCTGCATGATGCGGATGTTGGCCTGGTGCGGAATCAGCCAGTCGATGTCAGCATCGGTCATATTGGCTTTTGCCAGCGTGGCACGCGCCGCTTTGTCGAGCACACCCACCGCCAGCTTGAAAACGGCCTGACCATCCATCTTGAGCAAGGGATCGCCCAGAACGGCGCCGCCCGAGACGCTGCCCGGCACGCACAGGATGCCCACATACTGGCCGTCAGCGTGCAGATCGCTGGCCAGGATACCGGGCGTGTCAGAAGCCTCCAGCACCACCGCGCCGGCCCCATCGCCAAACAGCACGCAGGTGGTGCGGTCCTTGAAATCCAGAATGCGACTGAAAACCTCGGCCCCCACCACCAGCGCACGCTTGGCGGCGCCGGTCTGGATCATGGCGTCTGCCACCGTGAGGGCGTAGACAAAGCCACTGCATACCGCCTGCACGTCAAAAGCGGGACAACCATTGGCGCCCAGCTTGTTTTGCAATATGCAGGCCACCGAGGGGAACACCATGTCGGGCGTAGAGGTGGCGACGATGATCAGATCGATGTCTTGCGGCTCGCAGCCGGCGGCCTCCAGCGCCTTCTTGGCCGCCTCCAGACCCAGATCGCTACAGGCCACATCGGGCGCAGCGAAGTGGCGCGCCCGAATGCCGGTGCGCTCCACGATCCAATCGTCAGAGGTCTGGATGCCGCTCTGGGCCAGCTCGGCCACCAGATCGGCGTTGGTCACCCGGCGGGGGGGCAGGTAGCTGCCGGTGCCGGTAATGCGGGAATAGCGTCTCATCAATGTGTTGTCGCCGCAGCACCCGGCGTTGGCTGGGCATTGGCGGCCCCCAGCAGGGGCGCCGCATGCGCAATCCGGGTCCGGACACGGTCGAGCAGGTTGTTGCGGGCTGCATCATACGCCCGGTTCAACGCCTGCTCGAAGGCCATGGTGTCGGCCGAACCGTGGCTCTTGAACACCAGTCCGCGCAGGCCCAACAACGCCGCGCCGTTGTAGCGGCGGTAATCTATGCGCTTCATGAGCGCTTTTAGCACCGGATAGGCGAAGATGGCGGCAATTTTTGTCAGGATATTGCGCGAAAACTCTTGCTTGAGCCCGCCCACCACCATGGTCGCCACACCTTCACTGGCCTTCAACGCCACATTGCCCACGAAACCGTCACACACCACGATGTCCACGGTTCCCTTGAAAATGTCATTGCCTTCCACGTTGCCATAAAAATTCAGGTCACCTGCATTGGCAGCAGATCGCAGCAGTTCCCCGGCTTTTTTGATGACTTCGCTGCCCTTGATGATTTCTTCACCAATATTGAGCAAACCCACCGTGGGCTCTTCGACGCCCTTGAGCACTGACACCAGCGCAGAACCCATGACGGCAAACTGCAATAGGTGCTCGGCAGAGCAGTCCACATTGGCCCCCAGATCGAGCACCGTGGTGGCACCACCCTGGGCATTGGGCATCTGAGTGGCAATGGCTGGGCGGTCAATGCCATCGAGCGTCTTGAGGATATAGCGGGCAATGGCCATCAAGGCACCCGTGTTACCGGCGGAAACCGCAGCGGCAGCCGTGCCATCCTTTACCTGCTGAATGGCAACGCGCATGGACGAGTCCTTCTTGCGGCGCAGGGCAATCTCAACAGGGTCGTCCATGGCAACCACCTCGGTGGCCAGCACCACGGTGGCGCGCTCGTGCGAAAACGATTGCAGACTGTCCTTCAGACCGACCAGCAGCAGATGGGCATCGGGATGATGATTGAGGAACTGGCGGCACGCCGCGAGCGTGACGCGGGGGCCGTGGTCGCCCCCCATGCAGTCAACAGCCAGTGTGATCATGGGCGACTTGTCCGGCCGGCAGTGCGGGCCGAAAGAAAAATACAACGGTCAAAACAAAGGCCCGAGCTACAAATGCAGTAGCAACGGGCCTTGTGGAGAGGGCTAAAGTCAGGCTTCAGACTTGTTCTTCAGCACCTGACGGCCACGGTAGAAGCCGTTGGGGCTGATGTGGTGGCGCAGATGCGTTTCACCGGTGGTGGGTTCCACAGCAATGCCCGGCACGTTCAGGGCATTGTGCGAGCGGTGCATGCCGCGCTTGGAAGGGGACTTTTTGTTTTGCTGAACGGCCATGATGGCTCCTGGTCTTGAATAGGGTTGGTAAAAACGCGATCAGCCCAAAAAAGACCCGAGGGGATTCGCGTGAAGCCCACGATTATATCCCAAACGCCAATTACTGTCCCTTTTCTTCTTTGCGAAGGCTTGCCAACGCAGCGAAGGGGTTGGGTTTTTCTGCACTGGCCGCCTCAAAATCGTCGTCGCTGGAGGCCAGCGGCACGGCCGAGGGGCACTCATCGTGGCGCGGAACCACAGGAAGGGCCATCAGCAACTCATCCTCGATCAACTCGCGCAAATCGAATTCACGGCTCAGGGCCAGCAGATCTTCCTCACTCTCGTCGTCCAGCGCCTCGGCCGTGGCTTCGTCGGCCACGAAACGAAACGAGCGCTCCACGGCCAATGGCACATCCACCGGCGTCAGGCAGCGCTGGCATTCCATGGGAAAAGCGGCCTGCACCTTCATGTGCAGCCACACCTGACCGCTGTCACCGAGTTCCGTGCGCAGCTCGCCCGTGGCCGTCCAGTCCACCCGCAAATCGGGATGCAGGCCCTTGGCCTCCTGGGACAACCGCTCGTATTTCAGCAGCGAGTCGTGCCCGGACAGGTGTCCGCTTACCTGAGCGAAGGCCTTGACATCGAGCCGGTCGGGAGAGAATTCCTTGGTCATGGCGGCAGTGTAAGAGAATCGCCCGATGCAACAATCCCCCACCCCGCAACGCCCATTGGTATTGGGCTCTACTTCGCGTTACCGCCACGAACTCCTGGCCCGTCTGAACCTGCCTTTCGTCGTAGCAGCTCCCGAGGTTGACGAAACCCCGCTGGCCGAAGAAACACCGCGCGACCTGGCTTTGCGCCTGGCCGTGGCCAAGGCCCGCGCAGTGGCCCGCCAGCACCCACAGGCGGTGGTGATCGGCTCGGACCAGGTGGCCGACCTGGGTGGTCACCCGCTGGGCAAACCGGGCACGTACGAGCGTGCGACGGCCCAGTTGCGCCAGATGCGCGGCCAGACCGTGATTTTCCAGACGGCGGTGGCCGTGGTCTGTGAGGCCACGGGGTTCGAACAGGTGGATCTGGCGCCCGTGGAGGTGCGCTTTCGCGCACTGTCCGACGATGAGATTGAACGCTATCTGCGCGCCGAAGAGCCCTACGATTGCGCGGGCAGCGCCAAAAGTGAAGGCCTGGGCATTGCGTTGCTCGACGCCATCCTGAGCGACGACCCCACTGCCCTGATTGGCCTGCCGCTGATCCGCACCTGCCGCATGCTGCGCGCCGCCGGGGTGGTCTTGCCATGAGCACGCGCCCCACCACCCCGTCCGACGCGCCCAGCTTCACCGCCACCAACGGCACGCTGTACCTGGTGCCCGCACCGCTCGACTTCGGCTGCGACACCCAGGCGCCGCTGCAAGACGCCTTGCCCGATGGCACGTTGAAAACGGCGGCCCGCCTTACGCACTGGATTTGCGAGAACGCCAAGAGCACACGCGCCTACCTCAAGCGCATCGAGCCCCTGCATCCGCTGGCCGCTTCGCTGCAGCAGCAAACCATCACCGAGCTGCCGCGCGAGGTCCACAAGAAAGGCGACCATGGTGAAAAGGGGTCGGCGCCGTTTGATGCCCGCCCGCTGCTGGCCGCCGCACTGGTGGGGCACGACATGGGACTGATCAGCGAAGCGGGCATGCCTGCCGTGGCAGACCCCGGCTCATCGGTGGTGCGCGCAGCACACGATCTGGGCATTCCGGTGGTGCCACTGGTGGGCCCCGTCTCACTGCTGCTGGCGCTGGCGGCCAGCGGCCTCAACGGCCAGAATTTCGCCTTTACCGGCTACCTGCCAGTGGATGCGCAAGAGCGCAGCCAGCGCATCCGCGAGCTGGAATCTCTGGCGCTCAAGACCGGGCAAACCCAGCTCTTCATCGAAACCCCCTATCGCAACGCAGCGCTGTGGCAGGCGCTGGTGCAGACCCTGCAGCCCCACACGCGGCTGGCCATGGCAGGAGGGCTGACATTGCCCCAGGCCCAGATCCGCAGCCAGCTGGTGCGCCAGTGGCGCCAATTGCCATGCCCCACCGACAACCGCACACCGGTGGTATTCGCCCTGGGGCGTTAGGCACGTTAGGCATTGCGATTGAAAATTTGCTATCTATTTAATAGCTATTAGCGCTTACTGGATAAGCGTTAAGGGCATATTTCTTCAAAACATTGCCCCCCCCTCTGCTGCCCCCACCAAGCCGGGGCCAATGCGTTCAACGCAATTGCACCGTGGCGGGGGTTGCCAGGGCCTTGGCGGCGCCCACGCCCATCGCTGCGCCAAAACGCTTGACCAGGCGTTCGGCCACGTTTTCACGGCGGGTGTAGTCGATGATGTCTTCGGCCTTGACCACTTCGCGCGCCACAAAGTCAAGACTGCCCAGCTTGTCGGCCAGGCCCATTTCAATGGCCTGCTGGCCCGTCCAGAACAGGCCGCTGAAGGTTTCCGGCGTGGGTTTGAGGCGATCACCCCGCCCGGCCTTCACCACGCCAATGAACTGCTGGTGGATCTGGTCCAGCATGGTCTGGGCGTATTCACGCTGCGTTTGCGTCTGTGGACTGAAAGGATCGAGAAATCCCTTGTTCTCGCCCGCAGTGAGCAGGCGGCGTTCCACACCCAGCTTTTCCATGGTGCCCGTGAAGCCAAAGCCGTCCATCAGGACGCCAATGCTGCCCACGATGCTGGCCTTGTCCACAAAAATCTCGTCGGCTGCCGCCGCAATGTAATAGGCGGCCGAAGCGCAGGTTTCTTCCACCACCGCATACACAGGCTTGCCGTGTTTGGCCTTCAGGCGCAGGATTTCATCGTTGATCATGCCGGCCTGCACCGGGCTGCCACCGGGCGAGTTGATCAGCAGCACCAGTGCCTGCGAGCCTTCGTCTTCGAGGGCGCTGCGCATGGCGGCCACCACCAGCTCGGCGCTGGCTTCGGCGCCTGCGGCGATTTCACCCTTGATATCCACCACCGCGGTGTGGGGCGCCAACTTGCTGGCGCCACTGGTGCTCTGGTCCAGGGCCGCCCAGGCCACCAGCACGGCCACCAGCAGCCAGGTCAGGCGAAAGAATATCTTCCAACGCCGTGCACTGCGCTGCTCGTTGAGGGCTGCAAACGCCAGCTTTTCCAGCGTGGCCCGCTCCCAGCCGAGCTCCAGCGCCGCCTTGGGGCGAGCTGCCGAGGCCGCTCCTGATTCAGTAGCTGCTTGCGCCCACAGGTCGGGCGGTACAGACGGTTTTGTGCCAGAACCAGAACCGCCGGGTTGTTGCGAATCACTCATCTCACACCTCCCACCGGGACATGCCAACGCGGGCCGGTGCACCCACAGCGGGGGTGCAGCGCATGAACAAAAGAGCGAGGGTGTAATGCATCTAGAACTCGACGGGTTGCAGGTTGTGGGCAGTATGCCAGTGCACCACCCCGTCCACTTCGGACAGGGCGATTTTCACCAGCCCGCCGCGGCATGGGCCGCCCACGCAGGCGCCGGTGTCTGGCCGATAGGTCGCACCGTGCGTGGCGCAAAGCAGCCACTGGCCGGTGTCGTCAAAAAAGCGGTCGGGCTGGTAGTCCATCTCCATGGCCACATGGGAGCACCGGTTCAGGAAGGCGTGGGGCCGCCCCTCGAAGCGGATGGCAAAGGCCCGGCAGGTCTGCCCGGCATACACCACGTCAAAAGGCACGGCCAGGTGGCGCTCCTGCAGGTCGGCGCTGTTGCACAGCGCGATGGCGATGGAATCGGCGGTGGTCATGGGCAAGCGGGCACGGGTGATGCGATGGCGCGCAAGTTAGGCATGGGACAGCAGCCAGTCGTGCAACTCGCGCACCGAATGGGCCACATGCAGCGGATTCAGCACGTCAAAGGCCGCAGGCTCATGGGCGCCGTAGCTCACGCCCACGCTGGCACACCCCGCCGACAGCGCCATTTGCAGGTCGTGGGTGGTGTCGCCAATCATGAGCAGGCGCTCGGGCGGCACGTCGAATTCGGCCATCAACTCCTGCAGCATCAGGGGATGGGGTTTGCCGGCCGTCTCGTCGGCGGTGCGCGAGCCGTCGAAAACGCCCTTGAGCTGCACCGAATGCAGCGCCTCGTCCAGCCCCCGCCGGCTTTTGCCGGTGGCCACGGCCAGCAGATGGCCTTGCGCCCGCAGGTCACCCAGCAGGGGCAGCACGCCGTCGAACAGGCTCAGGTCGTCCTGGTGCTGCAGGTAGTGGTAACGGTAGCGGTTGCCCAGCTCGGGGTATTTTTCGGGCGGCACATCGGGCGCAGCATGGGCCAGGGCCTGGGTGAGTGCCATGCCGATCACGTAGGAAGCGGCTTCGTCGGTGGGCACGGCACCGCCCACGTCGCGCACGGCCTCCTGGATGCTGCGCACGATGATGGCCGTGGAGTCGAACAGCGTGCCGTCCCAGTCAAAGGCGATCAGGTCAAAGCGGCGTGGGCGGGAGGTCGCAGGCATGGGGCAATCAGGCGGTTGGAACGAAGTCGGCAAGCTCCGGCGGCAGTTCGGCGTTCAGCAGCACGCGTTCGCCGGTGGCCGGGTGCGTGAACTGTAACCGCCACGCATGAAGAAACATGCGCCGCATCCCCAGCTTGTGCAGGCGTTTGTTGAGGTCGAAATCACCGTATTTGTCGTCCCCCACGATCGCGTGCCCCTGGCTGGCCAGGTGCACACGGATCTGGTGGGTGCGGCCGGTCTTGATGGTCACCTCCAGCAGGCTCATGGCGGGCAGGCCTTGCGCCGGTCGGGCCGGCAGCAGCTGCCGCACCTTGACCAGCGTGACCGAACGCATGCCGTCAGGGTCATCGGCGGTGGTCACCCGCACGCGGCGTTCGCCGTCGGCCTGCAGGTATTTGTGCAGCGGCAGATCGATCACCTTCTTGTTGGGGGCCCAGGTCCCCGTAACCAGCGCCAGATAGGTTTTGCCGGTTTCGCGTTCACGGAACTGGTCTTGCAGGTGAGTGAGTGCTGACCTTTTTTTTGCCACCAGCAGGATGCCCGATGTTTCGCGGTCCAGCCGGTGCACCAGCTCCAGAAACCGGGCCTGGGGCCGCGCCTGGCGCAGTTGCTCGATCACGCCAAAGCTCACGCCGCTGCCACCATGCACCGCCACGCCAGCGGGCTTGTCCAGGGCAATCAGGTGTTCGTCTTCGAGCAGGATGGGGAACTCGCGCGCCGGAGCAGGCCGCTCGGCCTTTTCAGCCACCTTGTCGGAGATGCGCACGGGCGGCAGGCGCACCACGTCGCCCGCCTCCACGCGGGTGTCGGCGTTGACCCGGCCCTTGTTGATGCGCACCTCGCCACTGCGGATGATGCGATAGACATGGGTTTTGGGCACGCCTTTGAGCTGGCGTATCAGAAAGTTGTCGAGGCGCTGGCCCGCAGAGTCTTCGTCGACCTCCACCAGGCGCGCTGCGGGAGCGGGAGCGGCGGGGGTGCGGTCGGATGACGGTTTGCCCCCTATAATGTGTTTCACCTGCGCGTCAATGTGTAAGTGGTTGATTTGTCTGGAGTTTAGTCCACACAGCCCTTGCATTTGCGCAGGCAGGTCGATGCCAGCGGGCGTCGTACCGGCAGATTGCAGGCCAGATGCCTGCAGTGGCCTGTACGCCGTGCGGCGGGCTGACAAATTGAAACACTGATACGGAATCCCCCAAGCTGGCAGATTCGCCCCACCAGGGCGCAATCTGCCAGCGGATCGAAGCGAGCATGTGGTTGCTGATGGCATTGATATTGACTCTCTGGCGGTGGCGCTTGCCCCCGCTTTTGGGCGTCATATTGCCTATAGCGCGCACCCTGCCTGCGCATACAGCTATTATTTCAATAGCAAAACTGCGCACACTCCCACTCGCCCCCATCCACCCGCCCTTGCCGCCCCCGTTGAGCTAGCGCTCGACGGCACTGCGGCATCCCCGGCAATTCCCTTCGTTTCAATGCGTCAGTCCAGGCATTCACAGCTCCGGTAGAGCTTGTTTTTGGTTTGGAACTGCGGGTGGCAGCCCGCGCAGCCCTGTTGGCTGCGCCGCTGCCCTCCGCAAAACACGCAAAGGAATCGCATCATGAAGCGGATGCTCATCAACGCCACGCAGCCCGAAGAACGGCGCCTGGCCATCGTCGACGGACAAAAGCTCCTCGACTACGAAATCGAAATCGAGGGGCGCGAGCAACGCAAGGGCAATATCTACAAGGCCGTCGTCACGCGCGTCGAGCCTTCGCTGGAAGCCTGCTTTGTGGATTACGGCGAAGACCGCCACGGCTTTCTGCCGTTCAAGGAAATTTCGCGCAGCTACTTCGCCCCGGGTGTCTCGCCCAACCAGGCACGCATCAATGACGTGATCAAGGAAGGCCAGGAACTGCTGGTCCAGGTCGAAAAAGAAGAGCGCGGCAACAAGGGCGCTGCCCTGACCACCTTTGTCTCGCTGGCCGGCCGCTACGTGGTGCTGATGCCCAACAACCCCCGTGGCGGTGGCGTTTCGCGCCGCATCGAGGGCGAGGACCGCGCCGAGCTGAAAGAGGCGATGGACCAGCTCGAGTACCCCAACGGCATGAGCATCATCGCGCGCACGGCCGGCATTGGCCGCAGCGCGCCCGAGCTGCAGTGGGACCTGAACTACCTGCTCAAGCTGTGGAACGCCATCGACGGCGCGGCCAAGGGCGGCAAGGGCGCCTTCCTGATTTACCAGGAATCGAGCCTGGTGATCCGCGCGATCCGCGACTACTTCAACAACGACATCGGTGACATCCTCATCGATACCGACGACATCTACGAACAGGCGCAACAGTTCATGGCGCACGTCATGCCCGAGCATGCCGCCCGTGTGAAGCGCTACCGCGACGATGCTGCCCTGTTCAGCCGCTTCCAGATCGAGCACCAGATCGAATCGGCCTACGCCCGCACCGTGCAACTGCCCTCGGGCGGCGCCATCGTGATCGACCACACCGAAGCGCTGGTCAGCGTGGACGTGAACTCGGCCCGCGCCATCAAGGGCGGCGACATCGAGGAAACCGCCACGCGCACCAACCTGGAAGCCGCCGACGAAGTGGCCCGCCAGATGCGCCTGCGCGACCTGGGCGGCCTGATCGTGATCGACTTCATCGACATGGAGGAGAGCAAGAACCGCCGCGAAGTGGAAAACCGCCTGCGCGACGCACTGCGCCAGGACCGCGCCCGCGTGCAGTTCGGCACCATCAGCAAGTTCGGCCTCATGGAAATGAGCCGCCAGCGCCTCAAGCCCGCCCTGAGCGAAGGTTCGTCCATCCCCTGCCCCCGTTGCGGCGGCTCGGGCCACATCCGTGACACCGAATCGTCGGCCCTGCAGATCCTGCGGATCATTCAGGAAGAGTCGATGAAGGACAACACGGCCGCCGTGCACTGCCAGGTGCCGGTGGAAGTGGCCTCGTTCCTGCTCAACGAAAAGCGCACCGAGATCGCCAAGATCGAACTCAAGCAGCGCGTCGCCGTGCTGATGGTTCCCAACAAGACGCTGGAAACCCCCAACTACCGCCTGGAACGACTCAAGCACGACGACCCGCGCCTGGACCACATCGAAGCCAGCTACAAGCTCGCAGAAGAAGTGGAAGACCCCACGGCCGTGACGCGCCGCTCGCAAGAGCCCACCAACAAGCAGACCCCGGTGATCAAGGGTGTGCTGCCAGATGCGCCCGCGCCCATCGCAGAACCGCGCGAGCCGCGCCCCGAAGGCGCCGTGCGCCCACCGCGCGCGGGCCAGCGCCCGGCCGCTGCTGCCCCGGTGCAAGCCGCCGCACCCGCTCCTGCGGCACCGCGCGCCCCTGTCGCGGCCCAGGAACAAGGCTTCTTCGGCTGGCTCAAGAGCCTGTTTGGCATGGGTGACGCCCCGGCATCCGCTCCGGTGGCAGCCCCCGCACCGGCCGCTGCGCCCGCCGAAGCCGGCACACGCAGCGAACCCCGCCGCGACGGCCGCAATGGCGAAGGCCGTGGCCGCCGTGGTGAACGCGGCGCAGGCCGCGACGGCAACCGCGAAGGCGGTGCCCGTGATGGCAACCGCGAAGCTGCCGGTGAAGGCCGTGGCCGCCGTGGTGAACGCTCGGCTGAGGGCCGCGCCCCGCGCGACGGCGAAGGCCGTCCTCCCCGTGGCGAAGGCGAAGGCCGCAATGGACGTGAAGGTCGCGAAGGCCGTGAAGGTGGCCGTGGCCGCCGCGACGAGCCCCGCAACAACGCTGCTGGCGCCGACGCCGACAATGCCGCCGCCCAGACCGCCATCCAGGCGCAGGTGACGGGCCCGAACGGCAATGGCGCCGAAACGGCTGGCACCCAGCCCCGTGGCGAACGCGGCCCCCGCCGTGAACGCGGTGAAGGCCAGGGTCGTCGTGAACGCGGCGAACGCGCACCCCGCGCGGCAGAGTCCCGGGAAGACACCGGCGCCCCCACGCCCGACTTCGCGGACACCGCGCCGCTGGCATCGCTGCCCGATCTGGACCTGACCGGCAACGACGTCGCACCGGCCGCAGAAGAACGCCGTGAGCGCCGCTCACGCGACCGCTATGGCCGTGACCGGCGCGAACGCGGTGAACGCGGTCCCCGCGACACGGTGGAATCGGCTGCCCCCGCCATGATGGAGCTCGACACCTCGGCCCCGGTTGCCGCCACTGCGACCGAAGCCCAGGAAGAGCCGGCACGCCGCAGCTACTTCAACGCGGCTCCGGCACCGGCGCAAGCACCCGCAGCCCCTGCGCCAGCGCTGGTACCCGCTCCTGCACCCGTGCCAGCACCCGCACAGCCCCGCGCCGAGACCGCCGTGCAAGCTGCTGCCCCCGTGCCAGCACCTGCTGCCGCACCGGCACCGGCGCCCTTGGCCGCCGCGCCAGCGCCAGCGCCCGCTCCTGTGGCGGTGGCTGCAAAGTCCGCACCCGCGGTGTCACCGGCGCCTGCCGCAGCCCCTACAGCGGCACCGGCCCAAGGCATGCCCCGCGTCCAGGGCTTTACGCTGCCGCTCGATGCGCTGCACCAAGTAGCTGCTGCGTCGGGCCTGCAATGGGTGAACTCGGATGCTGAAAAAATCGCCGCCGTACAGGCAGCGATTGCCGCCGAGCCACAACCCATCCGCGTGCCGCGCGAGCGCCCGCCCGCCGTGGTGCTGGACGAAGGCCCGCTGGTGCTGGTGGAAACCCGCCGCGACCTCTCTGCCATGACGCTGCCGTTTGAGCAACCCCCAACGGCTTGATGCCCTGACAGGTCTGCCGCCCCCCGGGCCGCAGTCACCACCAAAGAAGGCGGCCTGGGCCGCCTTCTTTCATTGCAGCCCGCAAATACCCGTGGGGGCCAGCAGCAACCCGGCACCGGGTACCATTTTGGGTCGCTGTGGCCACCGCACGCATGCAGCACCCCGCATCGCCAGCGCCTGCAGTGTCCCGGCCACCGCCTGCCTTGCCCTCCGAGATCCACAGACCTTCCGCCAACATGCTGTTCCTGCTGTCTCCCGCCAAATCGCTCGACTACGACACGCCTTTGCCCGAGGGGCTGCCGCACACCGTGCCGCAGTTCGTGCCGCAGTCGGCGCAGCTGATCGAGGTGCTGCGCCAGAAATCCCCCCAGGACATCGCCTCGCTGATGGGTCTGAGCGACAAGCTCGCCGCCCTGAACGTGGCGCGCTACGAGGTGTGGCAACCGAAATTCACCGCCACCAACGCACGCCAGGCCGTGCTGGCCTTCAACGGTGATGTGTATGAAGGCCTGCAGGCCCGCACGCTGACCGCGCCCGACCTGGACTGGGCGCAAAACCATGTGGCCATCCTCAGCGGCCTGTATGGCGTGCTGCGGCCGCTCGATCGCATGCAGCCCTACCGGCTGGAAATGGGCACGCGCCTGGCCACCGATGCGGGCAGCAACCTCTACCAGTTCTGGGGCAGCCAGATTGCCGAGCACCTCAACACCCGCTTGCGTGCCGACACCACACCCGTGGTGGTCAACCTGGCTTCGCAGGAGTATTTCAAGGCCGTGGACCGCAAGGCCCTCAAGGCGCGCGTCATCGACTGCGTGTTCGAGGACTGGAAAGCGGGCGCCTACAAGATCATCAGCTTTCATGCCAAGCGCGCGCGGGGCCTCATGGCGCGCCATGCCATCACGCACCGCATTGCCACGCCCCACCAGCTCGAAGGGTTTGACCTGGAGGGCTATGCCTTTGCCCCCGCCGCCTCCGAGCCCGAGCGCCTGGTGTTCCGGCGCAAGGCGGCCTGAGCAGCATCATGGCGACGCGTTCTGACCAGCGCACCCCGGCAGGGGCAAGCACGGCGCAACCGGCCCGCCAATCCATCACGCCCGAGCTGCGCGACTGGATTGCCGAGCAGGCCAGCGCCGGCTGCTCGCCCGCCGCCCTGCGGCAATCCCTGCGCGCAGCGGGCTGGGACGACGACGTGGCCGCGCAGGCGCTGGCCGATGCGCTGCAAGCACCCACCAGCAACAGCCCCGAGGCCCACCACCGCGCACCGCCCCTGGCCGTGCCCGCACCGCTGCTGGCAGATTCGCCCCCGTTTCTGGATGCGGGCGACCGGCAGGTCGGCGTGCTGCTCACCCTCGCGCAGCCCCGCCTGGTGGTGTTTGCCAACCTGCTTGCGCCCGAGGAATGCGACGCCCTGATCGCCGCCGCCGCCCCGCGCATGGCGCGCTCGCTCACGGTAGCCACCCAGACGGGCGGCGACGAAATCAACGACGACCGCACCAGCGACGGCATGTTTTTTCAGCAGGGCGAGAGCCCGCTGATCCAGCGCATCGAAAAACGCATTGCCCGCCTGCTGAACTGGCCCATCGAAAATGGCGAAGGCCTGCAGGTACTGCACTACGGCCCCGGAGCCGAATACAAGCCGCATTACGACTACTTTGACCCCGCCGAGCCCGGCACCCCCACCATCGTGCGGCGCGGCGGGCAGCGCGTGGGCACGCTGGTGATGTACCTGAACACGCCCGAAAAAGGCGGCGGCACCATCTTCCCCGATGTGCAGGTCAAGGTGGCACCGCAGCGCGGCAACGCCGTGTTCTTCAGTTACGAGCGCCCCGATCCGTCCACGCGCACGCTGCATGGCGGCGCGCCGGTCATTGCGGGCGACAAGTGGATTGCCACCAAATGGCTGCGCGAGCGCGAATTTATATAAAAACAGGCTCTAGCGCTTTCCCGATAAGCGCAAGCAGCTATTAATTTAATAGTAAAAGGATAGACCATGACCACGCCGGAACAATCGCAGCTGGGCAAAACATCGGCGTATGCCGATCAATACGACGCCTCGCTGCTGTTTCCCATCCCGCGCGCGGGCAAGCGCGCCGAGATCGGCATTGCGGGCGCAGCACCCTTTTTTGGGGCCGACCTGTGGACGGCTTTCGAGCTGTCGTGGCTGAACTTGCGCGGCAAGCCGCAGGTGGCGCTGGCGCACATCACCGTGCCCTGCGAAACACCCAACATTGTCGAGAGCAAGTCCTTCAAGCTTTACCTCAACAGCTTCAACAACACGCGCTTTGCCGATGCGGCTGAAGTGCAGGCACGCATCCGCACCGACATCAGCGAAGCCGTGTGGCGCGGTGCCGACCGCGCCGCCACCGTGGGCGTGAAACTGCTGCTGCCCGAACTGTTTGACCGCGAGCCCGTGCACGAACTCGATGGCCTGAGTCTGGACCGGCTGGACGTGGAATGCACGCGCTACCAGCCCGCACCCGAATTGCTGACCGCGGCCTCTGGCGAAGCGCCCGTGTCCGAGGTGCTGACCAGCAACCTGCTCAAGAGCAATTGCCTGGTGACCGGCCAGCCCGACTGGGGCAGCGTGCAGATTGCCTACAGCGGCCCGCAGATCGACCAAGAGGGGTTGCTGCAATACATCGTGAGCTTTCGCAACCACAACGAATTCCACGAGCAGTGCGTGGAACGCATCTTCATGGACCTGTGGACGCGCTGCAAACCCATCAAGCTGATGGTGTACGCCCGCTACACGCGCCGCGGCGGGCTGGACATCAACCCCCTGCGCACCAGCCACCCTCACGCGCTGCCGGCCAATGTGCGCACGGCGCGGCAGTGAGGGTGGGTTGCGCAGTCAGGAACGGCGCTGATCGAGCCAGTCGCAGCGCAGCTTGTGGCGCCGGTGCGCGCTACCGCGCCAGGTGACATAGAGGCTGGGGAACAGCATGCCCACACAACACAGGGGTGCGCCCCACCACTGGTCAAACAGGTAGGTGGGAAACCAACCCACCCAACCCATGAGCCAGAAGGTCAGGACCGCATCCCACAAGTGGTATTCCAAGGGGTGGTCGGCCTTGTGATCCACATGCCATTGCTTGATGCGTTGCAGTTCTTCGAGGGTCATTGGAATCTCCCGGCGCGACGGGGACTACAACGTAAGTCTGACGTAAGTTTTCGTCAAGATGCCGGTGTGCCACCCGGCACACCGTATCGGGATGACACCACCCTCAACGCACGCGGAACACTTCCAGCGTGCGGCCCAGCACGGCCGCGCTGTCGCTCATGACGCGCGAGGAGGCAGCCGATTGCTCCGCCAGCGCAGCGTTTTGCTGCGTGTCGCGGTCCAGCAGGGTGACGGCCTCGTTGACCTGGGAGATGCCTTCGGACTGCTCGCGCGCCGCCTCGCCCATCTGGCCCATGAGGGAGTTGACGTGCGCGACCGACTGCACCACCTGGTCGATGGTCTGGCTGGCCGACTGCATCAGCCCGGCACCGCGTTCGATGTTGGTGGCCGAATCGTTGATCAGCCCCTGGATTTCCTTGGCCGCCTCGGACGAGCGCTGCGCCAGGCTGCGCACCTCGCCTGCCACCACGGCAAAGCCACGGCCCTGCTCGCCTGCGCGTGCGGCCTCAACGGCCGCATTGAGCGCCAGGATGTTGGTCTGGAAGGCGATGCCCTCGATGGTGGAGATGATCTGCCCCATCTTGCGCGAAGACTGCTCGATGGCACTGACCACTTGGCTGACCTGGGCCACCGCCTGCCCGCCCTGGGTCGCCAGCTCGGAACTGTGGCGGCTCTCACGCACCACTTTTTGTGCGGCCTCGTTGGAGTTTTCCACCGTGGCGGAGATCTGCTCCATGGCGGCGGCCGATTCTTCCAGGCTGCTGGCCTGCGACTCGGCCCGGCCCGACAGGTCCTGCGCGCTCTGGGCGATTTCCGCCGAGATGCCGCTGAACCGCTCCATCTCTTCCATCGCGTCGCCCACCACGGCCCGGATGTTGAGTTGCAGACGCTACACGCGCGCCATGACCTTGCCCAGCACATGGGTCATGGGCAGCTCGGGCTCGCGGTGCGTGAGGTCGCCAGCGGCCATGCCGTTGAGCAGGCGGCGCAGGCTGCGGATGGGCAGGGTCATGCCCACGTGGTAGCGCGCCAGCACCAGGCCCGCCGTCACCAGCCAGGCCAGGGTGTGCAGGGCCACGGCCGTGCCATCGTTCCAGCCCATCCAGCCTGGCACCAGCGACACCAGCATGAGCGGCAGCAGCATGGCCGCCAGGCGCAGCGTGGGGCCCGCGCGGTAGCGCTTGCGCAGGTTGTTGTCCCACATGCTGGTGCTGCGCACGCCACCGGCATGGATGCGGATGGTCTGGCGCCCGGACTCGCGCTCCTGCTTGACGCGCGCATACAAGGCCTCGGTGGCCTGAACCTGCTCGCGCGTGGGCTTGGTGCGCACCGACATGTACCCCACCGGTTTTCCCTGGCGCATGATGGGGGTGACGTGGGCCTGCACCCAGTAGAAGTCGCCATTCTTGCGCCGGTTCTTCACAAAGCCCGTCCAGCTGCGCCCGCGGCCTATGGTGGACCACATGTCCTTGTAGGCCTCGGGCGGCATGTCCGGGTGGCGGATCAGGTTGTGCGGCTGGCCCATGAGTTCTTCCATGGTGAAGCCACTCACACGGGCAAAGGGCGCGTTGCAGTGTGTCAACAACCCTTTGGTATCGGTGGTGGACATCAGCAGCTCGTCGGCCGGGAAGTCGTATTCGTTGTTGGTGACGGGAAGGTTGAAGCGCATAGGTAAGTCCTGCCGAAAGGTTCCGCACGGAAACGGTGCAAACCATTGTGCCGTGGTTTGCTGACACAAAAATTTACGTGATTTCCCTGATGGTCAGAAAAGCCCCAGCGTCTCTCCCTGCGCCGGGCCGGGGGAGTGCGCAGCGGCAGGGTGCAAAGCCGCCTCGGCCACCGGCACCAGCGAGGCCACACGCACACCCAGCAGGCGCAGGCGCTGTTGCAGCGGCACGCGCTTGAGGCACTGGCCCGCCACGCGGCGCAGCATGGCGGCGTCCTGCGTGGCCTGGCCAATGGTCTGGTCGCGCGTGGCGCCGCGAAAGTCCGCATAGCGCAGCTTGATGCCGATGGTGCGGCCCGCATAGCCCTTGCGCTGCAGGTCCTGCGCCACCTGCTCGCACAAGGCCGTGAAGATGCGGCCCAGCTCGGCGCGGTCGTGCACGGCGTGCAGATCGCGCTCGAAGGTGGTTTCGCGGCTGATGCTCACGGGCTCGCTTTCAGTCACCACCGGGCGCTCGTCGCGCCCCCAGGCGGCATCGTGCAGCCAGGCCCCCGTGGCCTTGCCAAAGTGCTGCACCAGCCAGGCGCGCGATCGCGCGGCCAGCTCGCCGATGGTGTGGATGCCGTGGGCCGCCAGCTTGTCATCGGCCTTGGGGCCAATGCCGTTGATCTTGCGGCAGGCCAGCGGCCAGACCAGCGGTTGCAGGTCGCCCTCGTGCACGATGGAAATGCCCTTGGGCTTGTGAAATTCGCTTGCCATCTTGGCCAGCAGCTTGTTGGGCGCCACGCCAATGGAGCAGGTCAGACCCGTGGCATCAAAAATGGCTTTTTGGATCAGCCGCGCCAGCACGCGCCCGCCCTCGCGCTGGCCGCCGGGCACGTGGGTGAAGTCGATGTAGACCTCGTCCACCCCCCGGTCCTGCATCACCGGGGCGATCTCGGTAATGGTGCTCTTGAACAGCCGTGAAAACCTGCGCACCTCGTCAAAATCCACCGGCAGCACAATGGCATGCGGGCACAGCCTGGCGGCTTTCATCATGCCCATGGCCGAGCCCACACCAAACTGCCGCGCCGCATAGGAGGCCGTGGTGATGACGCCCCGGCCTACGTAGTCCTTGAGCAAGGGAAATTCCGACACAGGAATGAAGCAAGGCTCCCGCGGGCCCGAACCATCTGGGTGCTGCAACAAGGCATCGTCCACCTTGCGCCTGCCACCGCCAATCACCACGGGCAAGCCCTTGAGCTGGGGGTAGCGCAGCAGTTCCACAGAAGCGTAGAACGCATCCATGTCCAAATGCGCAATGCGTCGCTGCTTGGCACAAGGCTGTACCGTGGCGGCCTGGTTATCGAGGGCGGTTTCAGGGTCAGGAACGGTCACAGCCGATATTGTGCGCGGCGCGTTGACAGCCTGCTGCCACACACCACACGGGCCCCACGTTAGAGAAAAGCCACCCTCTGCACCCTCAGTGCATCGCGGTCGATGCTGGCCTGCAGCAGTTCCATATCAGCACGACATACCCCCTGTTGCACAAAATGGACTTGCCAACCGTGCACCACTCGAGCGACCTGCTGGATCAGCTCCACGGCCCGAGCGCGCTGGATGCCGAATTCCCGCAGCTCCGTCAGCGCATTCTCCAGACTGGACTCCGCCCCCGCCAAGCCCACGGCCATCGCCTGGTAGCCCAGGTTTTGCAGTGTGGGCACCACGTCGTAGGCGGGGGTCAGTTCGTAGTAGCCATCCAGCCCCAAGCGCAGGCTATGGTTGCGCTCATGGTCGTCCGTGTTGTCCATGAGGATGTTAAACACCATACGCTTGAACAGCTCTTCGCGCTGCGCCACTTGCGTGTCGGGGTGGGCCAAGCGCAGCAGCACCGTGGCCAGCGCGCTGTAGCTCTCGGGCAACCGCGCCGCGCGCAGCGCTGTGCGGGCCGACAGGCAATGCAGGCGGTAGCCACCCACACGGTCAAAGCGCTCAATGGTCAACGCATGGCGCGCCTTGCCGTGCCGAGCAGGCACATGCAACACACCTGTGGCAGCAACGCGGATACCGGCCTGCGCAGCCAGGGTCATGGTGGCGTGTTCGACCAGCGGCGTGTCCACCGCATCGTCCAGCTCACTGAACTTGATGACGCAAGGCCCCGCATCGGTTTGCAGCAGCGCCTTGGGGCGTGCGCCGCCCAGCGTCACACCGGGCTGGATCAGGCGCTGCATCTCAGCCGTGACCGGGGCCTGGGTTTGCAGGTCTTCCATGGCAGCGCTGAGCTGTGCCAAGTCCCGTACCTGGGGGTATGGGCCCAAAGCACGCGGCACATAGCGGTCTGCAGACACCGATACGCCCAGCGCACCAAACCGGTCATCGCCCGCAAACAGCAGCATCTCCAAAATCGACAAGCGTGCAGGCCGGTCCACATGGCGGATGATGCGCTCGCCCCAACGGTCAGGTCGTGCATCGTCAATGGCACCTGGGGCACTGCTACGTTCGCCTGCTGTGAACTCTTGTCCCGTTACCAAGGGCAAGTCTTCGCTCAGAGGGAAATGCCACCAGTCCTCGCGGTACTGGAAGGTGGCACAGTCGGCCACAAGCTGGGACAAGCGCAACTCGCCCACCAAGGTGGGCTGCTCGGGGTTCACAAGCATCCACAAAAACATCATGTCTTGTGGGACATAACTGCTCGGCACAACTACTGCCGTCATTTGCCTCCCAACTGTCTTTGCAGAATCAACGCAGCCAACCCATTTGCAACCGACCCACCCGTCAAAGACTGCTTGTGTTTCTCAAGCATGCCTTCATGCGAATTCAAGGCGTTATTTTTGGCGAGCTGTTCAACAGCACCTGCTACAGATCCTTCCACAAGGGACTTCTGAAGCCTCGTGAGTTCATCCTCCCAAGAGTTCAAGGCATACCCCCTCATGTACTCCTCTTTGGCTCTTGCAATGGCCCCTCCTGTCGCAGACTCATGCAGTTTTTGAAATTCACTATCTCCAGAGCTGAGCGCTTGCAATTTCGCTTGCTCGTATGCAGCGCTTGCCGTAGAACCTCCCGCCAAAGACTCATGGAGCTTACGAAGCTCTTTCTCCCCAGAGCCGAGCGCATTCAACTTAGCAAACTCCGTTGCGGCACTTGCCACTGACTCGCTATTTAGAGACTTCTTGAGCTCATCGAGTTCTTTTTCAGGCCAACTCAAGATCTCTGGCTTCAAATATTCGGCTGAGGGATGTTCTCCCCATCTTGGGTCGCGCAGCTTTTCCGCTGCTGAGTAAACGGCCCCCAAAGAATGCCCAGAACCCGCACTGGTGGCAGCCTCATAAACACTGCCCTGTATCTGCGCAGGATGCGCTCTAGATTCTTGTGCAGAAGAGATGATGTTCACCGCCCTAGACGAGCGTATTTCTTGCTCTGCTGAAGCAACTCGAACGTCATGACTGGATTGTTTTTTTGCCTTGAAGGACTTCTTGCGAGCCTTAACCACCTCCCGCTCCAACGCGGCATGGTCGTTCTGCGGTGCAATCACATCGGCCACCGCCATCGCCGGATTCACCAGCCACATGCACATCACATAGCTGGCCATGGCCACGGATGGGTCGCCCCGTTCGATGCGCGCCATGGTGGGTTGCGAAACGCCCAGCCGACGTGCCCATTGGGCCTGCGTCTCGCCCCGCCGCTTGCGGGCGATGGCAATGTGCTGGCCTAGCCGTTCAATCTGCTGGAGGACGGCCTGGGGATGCTCGGCGGGGCTGATATTTTGCTTTGGCATTCATAGATAGTAGTTAAATCGACTTTTAAAGTAAATCTATGAATATTGCCAGTAGTGTCCGGTTTATTTTGAGACGACAAGCAGCAATGCCAATGCTGATGCGGGTTCCAGAGTATTCATGGGTGTCCACGATTTGAATTTCGTTTTGCTCATTTGCGATGCTCGCGGGTTTCAACGACCCGGGGTGGCGCATGAATGTGGGCAAGACGCTGTTCGCACAGGTGATGGAGTTTGTGCCTTGGAAGACCTTCTCGCGCATCATCGAACGTCACGATGGCGATGCAGGTGTTCGCACCCTGGGATGCGCAGACCTGTTTCGTGTCATGGCGTTCTCCCAGCTCACATGGCGCGAATCGCTGCGCGACATC
>NZ_NCFM01000018.1:0-52659 GCF_002281195.1 Acidovorax sp. 35-64-16
GCAAGCTGCTGACCATGCTCAACGCCATGGTCAGAACCGGCAAACCTTGGGACGCATCGCTTCATAGTGCTTGACTTTGAAGACGGTTACTCAGGGGGTGCATCACAACCATTTCGCTGGTACACCAGCAAGCGCCCCTTGTAGGCGGGCAGATCGCCGCGCACCGGGTGGTCCAGCCGTTCCTCGGTCACTTCAAAGCCGTGGGCCGCCATCTGCTTGTTGAATGCCGAGCGGTTGCCGCGGTTGGGGTCCACGATCCAGATCTGTGCACCCGCGCCCGCATGGCGGTCGATGAAACTGGCCAGCGTGGCGCGCACATCGCGCTCATACAGCACATCGCTGCCCATGATCAGATCAAACTGCCCCTGCACCGCGCTTGCCAGTAAGGGGGCGTTGTGCGGGTGTTCCCGTTGTGCGACCAAAGGCGTGCTTCCCCATTGTCCGGTGCGGTATTTCATCGGGGGCAGGGCGTTGAGCCGCAGGTTCTCCAGCAAAAACGGGTTGGCCAGCGGGTGGCAATCACTGGCCGTGACATCCACGCCGCGCCGGTGGCACACCAGGCTGGCCAGCCCCAGGCCGCAGCCAATTTCCAGCACCCGCTCGTCTTTGCGCAAGGGGCGCAGGGCCATCCGTGCCGCCAGTTGGGCGCCCGAGGGCCACAGCAGGCCGAACAATGGCCAGGTTGCAGACGAGATGCCCAGGCGCTCTGCAACGCCCAGAGGGTCAGAAAACTGCTGGCGATCGAGAAGCGAGCGGATGAGCAGGTTGTCCACGCCCGCAATCGGGACGCTTTCCTGTTTGGTGAGATAGCCTGGCATGGCGGGGGCGCGAAGCCATGTCAGGGACCCCGAAGTGGTGGGTGAGCCTGCGAGTATGCGCCCCTTGTCGATGGCCTTTGCGTCCACGGCATTCCGTGGCGCTGCAGGGGGCAGGGGCGGCGTGACGCCTTGGCTGCCACGGTGCGTTGCTATAGTGCACGCCACGCAGCGCGCAGGACGCATGCTTTTCTCCCGACCCTTCCTGTTTTCACCTGCTTCTTCAAGGAATTTACATGGCCGCTGGCAGCCTTCTCGCATTGTTGGACGACATTGCAACCATCCTCGACGACGTGGCCCTCATGACCAAGGTCGCTGCCAAGAAGAGCGTTGCCATGGCCGATGACGTGTCGGTCATGACCAAGGTGGCAGCGCAAAAGACCGCGGGTGTGCTTGGTGACGATCTGGCGCTCAATGCCCAGCAGGTCACGGGCGTGCGCGCAGAGCGCGAGATTCCGGTGGTCTGGGCCGTGGCCAAGGGTTCGCTGGTGAATAAGGCGATTCTGGTGCCGGCCGCGCTGCTTATCAGCACCTTTGCGCCCTGGGCGGTGACGCCGCTGCTCATGGTGGGTGGCGCATTTTTGTGCTTTGAGGGGTTTGAGAAGCTGGCCCACAAGTATTTGCACAGCCCGCACCAAAAAGAGGCCGAGCACGAAAGCCATGTGAAGGCCAACGCCAACCCGGCTGTGGACCTGGTGGCTTTCGAAAAAGACAAGATCAAGGGCGCCGTTCGCACCGATTTCATCCTGTCGGCGGAAATCATCGCCATTACCCTGGGCACGGTGGCGGGTGCGCCGTTTGTGCAGCAGGTGACGGTGCTCGTGGGCATTGCGCTGGCCATGACGGTGGGTGTTTACGGCCTGGTGGCGGGCATCGTCAAGCTTGACGACCTGGGGCTGTGGCTCAACCAGAAGCCGGGCGCAGCAGCCCGCGCTGTGGGCGCAGGCATTGTGCGCGCGGCGCCCTGGCTGATGAAGACGCTGTCGGTGGCGGGCACGGCGGCCATGTTTCTGGTGGGCGGCGGGATTCTGGTGCATGGGGTTCCAGCGCTGCACCATGCCGTGGAGGGCGTGGGTGCAGCGGCTGCCCTTTGGCCGGTGGGTGGTCTGTGGGCGGTGGTGGTTCCCAACCTGCTGAACGCGGTTGTCGGCATCGTGGCCGGTGGCCTGGTGGTGGCGGTAGTGACCGTGGTGGCCCGGCTGCGCAAGGGCGCCAAGGCGCACTGAGGACCCTGAAGTGACCCGGAAGGCCCGGGTGCTCCGTCTTCGGGTAACTACCAAGAGTTTGATCTGAGGCAAGGTTGACCATTTTGCTAACAGGCTCAATTGCGGTACGGGGGCCGTCCCCGTTTAACCGCATTGGGTTCTGTATGAAAAAAAATCTGCTGGCTGTAGCCGTTTTGTGCGCATTGACCTCCGGCGCTGCTTTTGCGCAGCAAGCCGAGAGCCCTTGGCTTGTGCGCGTGCGCGCCGTCCATCTGGACAGCGCCAACAAGGACAGCACGGGCCTGGGCCTGTCGGTCAACAACAAGACGATTCCTGAAGTTGACATCTCGTATTTCTTCAACAAGAACGTGGCTGCCGAGTTGATCCTCACGGTGCCGCAAAAGCACGACCTGAGCTCCAGCGTTCTGGGTGGCCGCATCGGCTCGCTCAAGCACCTGCCGCCTTCGCTGCTGTTGCAATACCACTTTGACGCCCCTGGCTTCAAGCCCTATGTGGGCGCCGGTGTCAACTACACGCGCTTTTCCAACGTGAACCTGCCCGCCGGTGTGGACATCGACCGCAACAGCTGGGGCGGTGCCCTGCAGGTCGGCGTGGACGTTCCACTGTCCAAAAACCTGTATCTGAACTTCGACGTGAAGAAGGTTTACATCAAGACCGACGTGTTCGCTGGCGGTGCCAAGCAGGGCACGTTCAAGGTGGACCCCGTGCTGGTGGGCGTGGGCCTCGGCTGGCGCTTCTGATGCAACGGCGCTGCGCGAGCAGCGCCTTGCCATCAGACTCCAAGGTCAAAAGGGCTGGCGCGTGCGCCGGCCTTTTTTTTGGTGGTTTCCACCGGTGGGCCGTGACGCGGCGGTCTGTCGGCGCTGGGTATTGATTGAAAAAACGCTATATAAATAATAGCTATTAGCGCTTGATAGTATTGGTCTAGAGCCTGAAAATGCTTGAGATCGTATCGAACTCTCCCGGATGAAAAGTGGGCCAGCGCGATTCCGTGTCGGCGCAATCCTGCGCGCCCCGTGGTTGCAGGCTGTCACCCGGGGTGAACGCAGTGGGGGTAGCCTGTGGCATCGTTCACCACCCCATGCCCAACACCCGACGCACACCGCCATGCCCCTGAACCGCCCCAGCGACATCACCGACGGCCTGAGCCAGCGTCCCGCGCGCATCTCACCCAAATACTTCTACGACCAGCGGGGCTCGCAATTGTTCGAAGCCATCACCCGCCTGCCCGAGTACTACCCCACGCGCACCGAGACGGCCCTGATGCAGCGGCATGCGGCCGACATGGCCCGGCATCTGGGCGCCGTGCGCACCGTGATCGAGCTGGGCGCCGGCAGCTGCGAGAAGGCCCGCGCGTTGTGCGCCTGGGTGCGGCCCGCCTGTTTTGTGGGGGTGGATATCTCGGTCGATTTTTTGCAAGAGGCCGTGCTGCGCCTGCGTGCTGACATGCCAGGGCTGGATGCGCGAGCGGTGGGTGGCGACATGACCCAGGGCGTCGTGCTGCCCTCCGACATTCCACGGGCCGCGCGCCTGGTGTTTTATCCGGGCTCCTCCATCGGCAACTTTGACCCGACCCAGGCGCTGGAGTTGTTGCGGCACATGCGCGCCCTGGTGGATGGCGATGGTGGCCTGCTGATCGGCATCGATCTGCCCAAGGATGTGGCGGTGCTGGAGGCCGCCTACGACGATGCAGCGGGCGTGACGGCGGCTTTCAATCGCAACGTGCTCACGCACCTCAACCGCCTGATCGGCAGTGATTTTGTGGAAGACCAGTGGGGCCACCGGGCGTTCTTCAACCAGCAAGCATCGCGCATCGAGATGCATCTGGAGGCGCTCGCACCAATTTGCGTGCGCTGGCCGGGTGGCGAGCGCCGGTTTGCCATGGGCGAGCGCATCCACACCGAAAACAGCTACAAATACCCCCTTGCCGTGTTCACCGACATGCTGGCCCAGGCGGGTTTCTCCCATGCGCAGGCATGGACCGACGAGCGGGGCTGGTTTGCCGTGGTGCACGCCCGCCCCTGAACCCTCTGCTGAAGCGCTGCCTGGCCATGAATTCGTTGATTTCCCGCTACACCGAAGTGCGCCGCCACACCACCGGGCTGGTGCAGCCCCTGTCGCCCGAAGACTGCACCGCCCAGTCCATGCCCGACGCCAGCCCGGCCAAATGGCATCTGGCCCACGCCACCTGGTTTTTTGAAACCTTTGTGCTGGAGGCGCACGAGCCTGGTTTTGCACCGTTCGAGCCCTCCTTCAGGGTCTTGTTCAACTCGTATTACAACGGTGTCGGCGCCCGCTACCCGCGGGCGCAGCGCGGTCTGATCACGCGCCCCTCGCTGGCCGAGGTGCTGGTGTACCGGGCCGATGTGGATGCGCGCATGCTGCACCTTTTGTCCACGCCGGGGCAGGATGCGGCACTGTGCGCACTGGTAGAGCTGGGCTTGCAGCACGAGCAGCAGCACCAGGAGTTGCTGGTGACCGACATCCAGCATTTGCTGTCGAGCAACCCGATGCATCCGGCCTACCGTTCGCCGCAGTCAGTGGCCGCCGATGCAGAAGCCGCACCGCCGCTGGTCTGGCATGCGTTTGCCGGCGGGCTTACCGAAATAGGCCATGTGGGCGACAGCTTTGCGTTTGACAACGAGAGTCCCCGCCACACGGTGTATCTGCATCCGTATGCACTGGCATCACGCCTTGTCACCAATGCCGAGTTTGCTGCCTTTGTGGACGATGGCGGTTACCGCAATCCTGCCCATTGGCTGGCCGAAGGCTGGGACTGGCGCGTTGCCCACGGGCTGGAGGCGCCTTTGTATTGGCAGCGTGTCGGTGCCGGATGGCACCAGTTCTCCCTGGCAGGGCTGGGCCCGTTGCGCCATGGGCAGCCCGTGGTGCACCTTTCGTATTTCGAGGCGGACGCCTACGCGCGCTGGGCAGGTGCGCGCCTGCCCACCGAGGCCGAGTGGGAGCACGCCGCGGCACCGCTGGCTTCAGGCACCACCCGTGCTCCCCACACAGACGCGCTGCACCCCAGTGCGGCACGGGGCCTCGGCCTGGAGCAGCTGTTTGGTGAGGCGTGGCAGTGGACGCAATCGAGCTACGCGCCATACCCCGGTTTCAGAGCCGCAGAAGGCGCCGTGGGCGAATACAACGGCAAGTTCATGGTGAACCAGTATGTGCTGCGGGGCAGCTCGTGCGCCACGCCGGCCGGCCATGCACGCGCCAGCTACCGCAATTTTTTCCCGGCCACGGCGCGCTGGCAGTTTTCGGGGGTGCGGCTGGCCAGAGACGCCTGACGCTTCTGAAACGTCCCCACGTCGCCCCACGGTCCGAGACCGTGGCGCCCGCTGGGGGTTGCGTTGGCTGTGGGTCAGTCGGCCCCGGTGTCCTGCGCAGGCTTGCGCGGCCGGCGTGGCCGGGCAGGGGCTTTTTTGGGTGACTCGGATTCGCTTTCTGCTGAAGCCTTCGGCGCTGCACTGGAGGCACGGGCCGAGCTGGAGGGCGCATCGTGCGGACCCTGTGCCGCCGTGGCCGCCACAGGCGCAACCGCCTCGACCGGTTGCGTCACCGGCTTGCGGCTGCGCGCACGGCCGCGCGCGGGTTCGGCGGACGTGGCGGATGTGGCGGGCGCCAGGGGTTTGGGCGCTTCGGTGGGCTGCTCATGGGCTGGGCGCTCCAGTGTGCGCGGTTCCATGGCGGGCGGTTCCGTCGTGCGCGGCTGCTGCCGAAAATAACCGCCCACTGGCCTTTCTTGCGGCACATCCAGCTGCGCACGGACCGGTGCACTGACCGGCGCATTCATTGGTGAACCCATCGGTGCATCGCCTAGCGCATGAAGCGCCGCAGTGCCGTCGTTGTCGCGCGGCATCGCGCTGAACGATGGGTCTTCACCTGCCAATCCGTCGTCGCTGGCGTGAAGCATGGGGGGCAATTCGCGCGGGTCGGATGATGCTGCGTGCCCGGATCGGCCGCCACGTCCGCGCTGGCGTGGCCCGTGGCTGTCAGCGCCGGGCTCTCTCGGGGGCTGGGGGGCGTTCTGGCGGAAATAGCCCGTCATCGGGTTTTCACCTGCCGTGTCGGGCCGGGCGCGGGGGGCGCCGCTGCTGCCATGGCTGCGAAACACGTAGGCGCCCGATTTTTCGTCCCGGCCAAACTCCAGCAAGCCGCGCTCCTGGGCTTCTTCCAGCAGGTTGCCAAAGGCCCGAAAACCGTAATAGGTTTCGCTGAAGTCGGGTTTGCGGCGTTTGATGGCTTCCTTGAGCACCGAAGCCCAGATCTTGCCGCTGTCGCCGCGCTCGGAGACCAGTGCATCAAACGTCTCCACGGCCAGTTCGATGCCCTGGGTACGGCGCGACTCTTGTGCTTCCTTGCGGTTGCGCTCTTCCTCGGGCGAGCGCCGGGCCTGGGGTGCCGCATCGGAAGGCTGGCGCCGGGCTTGCGCGCGCTGGCTTTCACGCACCAGATCGTCGTAGAAAATGAACTCGTCGCAATTGGCAATCAGCAGGTCCGAGGTGGACTGCTTGACGCCCACACCGATCACCTGCTTGGCGTTTTCGCGCAGCTTGGAGACGAGCGGGGAGAAGTCGGAATCGCCGCTGATGATCACAAAGGTGTTGACGTGCGACTTGGTGTAGCACAGGTCCAGCGCGTCCACCACCAGGCGGATGTCGGCCGAGTTTTTGCCCGACTGTCGGACATGGGGAATCTCGATCAGCTCGAAGTTGGCTTCATGCATCGTGGCCTTGAAGCCCTTGTAGCGATCCCAGTCGCAATAGGCCTTTTTGACGACGATGGAGCCCTTGAGCAGCAGGCGTTCGAGCACCGGCTTGATGTCGAACTTGTCGTATTTGGCGTCACGCACTCCAAGGGCGACGTTTTCAAAGTCGCAGAACAGTGCCATGCTGATGCTGTCGGTGGGGGAGGCCATGTTGTATCCATTCACGTTGCTGGCGGGATCATCACACGGAAACGCGGCGGCATGGAAACGCATTGCCGGTTTCAGGGCTGGCTGGCGGGTGGGCTGGTGGCCGCTCTGGGGCTGTCCGGCGATGTCCGAGCCACCGGTGGGCGCGGGCATACTCACGGTTCCTTGCTGCTCCAACGGATTTCGACATGCCCGACACCCCGTCCATCGCCCCAACGCCACCTGCATCGGCCCGCCGTGGGGTCAGCGCCTGGTGGCGTGCCCTGGCGATTTTTCTGCTGGTGACTTTGTTCATTGCCTGGGCAACCAGCGCGAGCATGGCCGAACAACTCAAGGCGCAAATCGCGCACCTGCAGACCAAGGTGGCGGCGGTGGCCCAGGTGCAATACCTTTCGGTGCTGCTGGACGACCGGCACCTGCCGGCTTTGCTGGTAACTGCCGACACGCAGGGCAGTGTGTTGCAGCTGCAGCGCCTGAACGACGTGCGCGAGGGGCGGGAAGACAGCATGCAGCTGTGGGCGCTCGATGGTGACAAACCCCCACGCTCGCTGGGCGTGATTGCCAGCCCCTACAAGACCCTGCAGTTGCCTGCCGCCGCCACTGCGTTGGCGGGCGTGCAAGAGCTGGCCATCAGCGTGGAAGACAAGGGTGGCTCCGCCGAGGGGCGCGGGCCACGGCTTCCTTACCTGTTCAAGGGCGGGCTGGTCAAAAAGGCCCTCTGAGCGCCAGCACTGGGCAGGTTTGCGGGCGGCAAGAGTACGCAGCCTGTTGGTCGCAAACGTGTCTGTTGGATCCTGTGGGACTGGTCCCGAGATGGCGTGCGTGGTCAGCTGCTGCACCATGGGTGAAAACGCTCGGATTGTTGCTATATAAAAAATAGCTGCCAGCGCTTGTCTGGTTTGATTTTCAATCGGTTTATCACTTAAAAGCAATGAAGAGCAAGCGCAATAAGCTATTTAATTCATAGCAAATTGCCCAAGATCGTCAAATATCGTCGAGCAGCGGGTAGGGCAATGCGGCCAGCGTGAGGGGCACGCCACCCACTGCCCCCACTTGCAGCGCTTCTTGCGCGGCGGCAATTTGCAGCGACACAATGGCATCCACACCGCCATCGGGCGCCGGTGCCACCTGCACCACGGTGCCGCAAGGCTGCTCCAGGTCGCTGGCCGCAAAAACCTCGGCACCTGCCACCACATCGGCCGGGGCGTGCGCAATGAAGGCGCGGCGCTTGAGCGTGCCGCGGAACTGGCTGCGCGCCACGACTTCCTGGCCCGGGTAGCAGCCCTTCTTGAAGTTCACGCCCCCCACCGATTCGTAATTGAGCATCTGCGGCACAAAGGCTTCGACCAACGGCGCCGCGAGCGTGGCAACGCCGCTTTGCACTTCGCTCCACATCCACAGGGCCACATCCAGCGCCGGGCCAGCGGGGGCTGGCTCGGCAGCGGGGACCACCCACAAGGCACGGGGCTGGCCGAGGGCAGGATACAGGTGCACTACCGTTGACAAGCCAAAATCGGCTTTTGTCCATGCGGGTTGTGCGCCACCAGCTACTGAATTGATAGCTTCTCCGGCCACTCCGTACAGCGCGTAGTCGGCTGTGGCATCGCTCAGCCGGGCCTTGGCGCGCATCACAAACATCGACAGGCGCTTGAGCGTGGGCGCCAGCAGGTCGCGGCTGCAAACCAGCAGCACCTCGGTCTCGCTGCGCTTGAAGCCGATGAAACTGGCCTGCATGCGGCCTTTGGCTGACAAAAAAGCGGCCAGGCGGGCGTGCTGCAGGTCGAGCAAGGCGAAATCCTGGGTGAGCTGGCCGTGCAGAAACTTGGCGGCGTCTTCGCCTTCCACGCGAATCACGCCGAGATGGGACAGGGGGGCAATGCCATTCAGTGGGTAAGTCATCGCTGAATTATGATGCGCTGCTTCATACATACAGACGGCAGGGTTGTGCGACGTTTACTGGCTTTCATCGTGGTGGTTGGGATCGCACTGGGTGGCGTTGCCTACTGGTGGCTGCACCAGCCGCTGCCCATGGCGGGTGCAGGCACGCAGGCGCTGGAGCTTGCCATCGAGCCCGGCACCACGGCGCGCGGTGTGGCCCGCGATGTGGTGGCTGCGGGCGTCAACACCGATGCGCGCCTGCTGTATGCCTGGTTCCGCCTTTCGGGGCAAGACCGTGCCATCAAGGCTGGCAATTACGAAATCCCGCCGGGCACCACCCCCGTCACCCTGCTGCAAAAGCTGGCTCGCGGCGAAGAGGCGCTGCGCGCCTTCACGCTGGTGGAAGGCTTGAACTGGCGCCAGGTGCGGCAGGCCCTGGCCAGGGAGGACCAGCTCCAGCCCGACTCCGCCCGGCTTACCGATGCAGAACTGATGGCGCAGCTTGGGCGCCCGGGTATGCATCCCGAGGGGCGGTTTTTCCCCGACACCTATGCCTATGCCAAGGGGTCGAGCGACATTGCCCTGTTGCGCCGCGCCCTGCACGCCATGGACCGCCGCCTTGAAGCCGCCTGGGCGCAGCGCGCTGCCGACACGCCCCTGAAATCGGCGGAGCAAGCGCTTATTTTGGCCAGCATTGTCGAAAAGGAAACCGGCCGGGCCAGTGACCGTGGGCAGATTGCCGGCGTGTTCACCAACCGCCTGCGGGTGGGCATGCTGCTGCAGACCGACCCGACGGTAATCTACGGGCTGGGCGAGAAGTTTGACGGCAACCTGCGCCGCCGCGATCTTCAGACCGACACGCCCTGGAACACCTACACCCGCGCGGGCCTGCCGCCCACGCCGATTGCCATGCCCGGCAAGGCATCGCTGCTGGCGGCGGTGCAGCCCGAGCCCACGCGCGCACTGTACTTTGTGGCCAAGGGCGATGGCACCAGCCATTTCAGCGCCTCGCTGGACGAGCACAACCGCGCGGTCAACCGCTATCAGCGGGGGCAGTGAGCGGCACGCGGGATTTTCCGCGCGCCTCACACCAGCCGGCCCGCAACGATTCAACCAAGGTTTTCATGTCACGACCCGGTCTGTTCATCACCTTTGAAGGCATCGACGGCGCAGGCAAGTCCTCGCACATCGGGGGGCTGGCCGAAGCCTTTCGCGCACAGGGCCGCACCGTGACCGTCAGCCGCGAGCCCGGTGGCACGCCGCTGGCCGAGAAGCTGCGCGACATGGTGCTGAACGACCCCATGGATGCGCTGACCGAATCGCTGCTGATTTTTGCCGCCCGCCGCGATCACCTGCGCAACGTCATCGAGCCCGCGCTCGCGCGTGGCGATGTGGTGTTATGCGACCGTTTCACCGACGCGACCTTTGCCTACCAGGGGGCAGGGCGGGGCTTCGATCTTGGGGTGCTATCAATCTTGGAGCGCTTTGCGCAGACGGGGCTTGGGCCAGAGGTCGATTTGATGCGTGAACCCGATCTGACGGTGTGGTTTGATCTGGCCCCCGAGGTGGCCGCCGAGCGCCTTGCCGGTGCCCGTGTTCCCGACCGTTTTGAAGCCCAGCCCGTGGAGTTCTTCCGCCGCGTGGCCCAGGGCTACGCAGACCGGGCTGCCGCCGCGCCCCAGCGCTTCGTGCGCCTGGATGCTGCACAGGAGCGCCATCGCGTGTGGCAGCAGCTCACCAGCGTATTTGTGCGCAAGGGGTGGCTGGCGATCATGGTGGCCAGCCAGGGAGGCCCGCAATGACCGAGAGTGCCGTGGCCCTCGAACCCTGGATTGCCGCACAGCGCGCCAGCCTGCTGGCGCAGCGTGGCCATGCCTGGCTGCTGCAAGGCCCTTCGGGGCTGGGCCAGTACGCCCTGGGCATGGAGTTGGTGCGTGCTTGGCTGTGCGATGCCCCCACGGCCCAGGGCGCTTGCGGCCGGTGCGGCAGTTGCCATGCCATCGATGTACGCACCCATGCCGACCTGTGCGTGCTGATGCCCGAGGTGCACATGCTGGCGCTGGGCTGGCCCCTGTCGGAGAAAGCCCAGGCCGACATTGACGATAAAAAGCGCAAGCCCAGCCGCGAAATCCGCGTGGAGGCCATGCGCGATGCGGTGGAGTTTTCGCAGCGCACGTCGGCCCGCGGGCGGGGCAAGGCGGTACTGGTGTATCCGGCCGAGCAGATGAACCACATCACGGCCAATGCGCTCCTCAAGACCCTGGAGGAGCCGCCGGGCGACGTGCGTTTTGTTCTGGCCAGTGAGGCCGCGCACCAGCTGCTTCCCACCATCCGCAGCCGCTGCCTGGGCCACGCCATGGTCTGGCCCGCCGAGGCCGAGATGCTGCAGTGGCTGGCGGCGCAGGGGGTCGAGCCTGCGGCCGCAGCGGCGCATCTGCGCGCTGCGGGCGGCCGGCCGGACGACGCCCTGGCACTGGCCCGTTCGGGGCGCAGTCCGCAGTCGTGGGCCGCTTTGCCCCAGGCCATTGCGCGCGGCGACGTGGCGGCGCTGGGCGATTGGGCACCGGCCCAGGTGATTGATGCCCTTCAAAAGCTGTGCCACGACCTGCTGGCTGCCAGTGTGGGCGCTGCTCCGCGCTATTTCGCGTCCGGCGACCTGCCCAAGCCGCCGCCGTTGGGGGCTCTCACGCGCTGGTCGCGCGCCCTGGCCAAGGCCGCACGCACGGCCGACCATCCGTTCAATGCCGGCCTGATGCTGGAGGCGCTTGTAGCCCAGGCGCGAAACACCCTACACTCAAGGCACTGAAGCCGACCCCATCACCATGAGCAGTCCATCCACAGCGCCCCGTCCCAGTGTCATGCAGCTGGCCATCAAGGAAAAGGCGGCCTTGTACGCGGCCTACATTCCTTTTTTTGTGGAAGGGGGCATTTTTGTTCCCACGCCGCGCGACTACAAGCTGGGTGACGATGTGTATGTGCTGCTGACCCTGCCCGACGACACCCAGCGCTATCCCGTGGCTGGCCGCGTGGCGTGGGTCACTCCCCCTCGCGCAGCGGGCAACCGCACACAGGGAGTTGGCATCCAGTTCCCCAAAGATGAAAAATCGCGGCAGCTCAAGGCCAAGATCGAGGAGCTGCTGGGCACGGCCCTGGGGTCGGAACGTCCCACGCAAACCATTTGATTGCATGGTCTGATCTTGTGCCGACCCGCGCTGGCGGGTCGGCTTTTTTGTTTTGAAACCGCATGTTTACCGATTCGCACTGCCACCTCACCTTTACAGAACTGCTCAGCCAGCTGCCCGCCATTCGCCAGGCCATGCAGGAGGCGCAGGTCGAGCGCGCCCTGTGCATCTGCACCACCATGGAAGAATTCGACGATGTGCATGCACTCGCGCTGGCCCATGACAACTTCTGGAGCACGGTGGGTGTGCACCCCGACAACGAGGGCGTGACCGAGCCATCGGTGCAAGACCTGCTGGACCGCGCCGCGCTGCCCCGCGTGGTGGCGATTGGCGAAACGGGCCTGGACTACTACGGCATGGAAGACCGCAAGGGCGGGCGCAGCATTGCCGATATGGAATGGCAGCGTGAGCGCTTTCGCACCCATATCCGTGCAGCACGGGCCTGCGGCAAACCGCTGGTGATCCACACCCGCAGCGCCTCGGATGACACCCTGGCCATCCTGCGCGAAGAGGGCGAAGATGGCGCGGGCAATCGTGCCGGTGGCGTGTTCCACTGCTTTACCGAGTCGATGCAGGTGGCGCGGGCCGCGCTGGACCTGGGGTACTACATTTCGTTCTCGGGCATCGTCACCTTCAAGAGTGCGCAGGATCTGCGCGACGTGGCCGCCTTTGTGCCCATGGATCGCATGTTGATCGAAACCGACAGCCCTTACCTCGCGCCCGTGCCCTACCGGGGCAAGACCAACAACCCGTCCTATGTGCCCCTGGTGGCCCGCCAGATTGCACAAACCCGTGGTATCCCGCTGGAGGCGGTGGCGCAGGCCACCAGCCGCAATTTCGAGACATTGTTCAAAGGAGTGGTGGCATGAGTCTGCAACGCCGTTCCGTTTTGGCCCTGGTGCTGGTGGCGGTCACTGCCACGGCGCAAGCGGGCTCTTACGAAGACTTTTTCACGGCCATCCGGCGCGATGACGGGGCCGCCATTTCCGCGTTGCTGCGGCGGGGCTTTGACCCCAACACGCGCGACCCCAAGGGGCAGGTAGGTTTGTCGATGGCGTTGCAGCTGGAATCCCACAATGCCTTCATGGCGCTGATGGGCGCGCGGCAGCTAAATGTGGAAGCCCGCAATGCGCAGGACGAAAGCCCGCTGATGCTGGCCGCCATCAAGGGCAACATCGAGGCCGTCAAGGCGCTGATTGCGCGCGACGCCGATATCAACAAACCGGGCTGGACGGCGCTGCACTATGCCGCGTCGGGCACCACGCCCGAGCACACGCGCATCTTGGCCTTGTTGCTGGAGAACCATGCCTACATCGATGCGGCATCGCCCAATGGCTCTACGCCTTTGATGATGGCGGCGCAATACGGCACAAGGGAAGCCTTGCAGTTGTTGCTGGACGAGGGGGCCGATCCGGCGCTGAAAAACCAGCTGGGGCTGACTGCCACCGATTTTGCGCTGCGCGTCAGTCGCAGCGAGGCGGCACAGGCCATCGCCACAGCGATTCGCCGCCGCCAGCCCAACCGCGGCAAATGGTAAGTGGCAACCCGGGCAACCGGGTGCGCAGGCCCTCGGGTCTTTTTTAGCCGGCTGCGGGGCGGTTTTGCAGGCGGGCATAGATCCCGCCGCTGGCCAGCAAAGCGCTGTGTGTGCCTTGCTCTGCAATGCGGCCTCGCTCCATCACCACCACGCGGTCGGCGTGTTCGATGGTGGACAGGCGGTGGGCGATGACCAGTGTGGTGCGGCCGCGCATGAGCCGCTGCAGGGCGTCCTGCACCAGGCGTTCAGACTCGGTGTCCAGCGCGGAGGTTGCCTCATCGAGGATGAGGATGGGCGCATCCTTGTAAAGCGCCCGTGCAATCGCCAGACGCTGGCGTTGTCCGCCCGAAAGCTGGGCGGCGTTGTGGCCCACCACGGTGTGGACGCCCTGGGGCAGGGCTGCAATATGTTCTGCAAGGTTCGCGGCGGCAAGGCAGTCGTGCACCCGTTGTTCGATGATGGGGCTGCCCAGGGCCACGTTGGCGGCAATGCTGTCGTTGAACATCACCACATCCTGGCTGACCATCGCAAATTGCGAGCGCAGGGCATCAAGGCGCCAGTCGCTCAAGGGGTGGCCGTCCAGCAGGATCTGGCCCGACGAGGGACTCACGAAACGCGGCAGCAGGTTCACCAGGGTGGTCTTGCCTGCGCCTGACGGGCCCACCAGCGCCACGATCTCGCCCGGTTGCACCGTCAGGCTCACACGGTCCAGGGCGGGCGCATGCTCTGGGCCAAAGCTCACCGTCACATCCTGCAGGGTGAGTGCGCCTTTGGCCCGCTCTACGGTGTAAAGGCCGCCCGTTTCCGCCTCGGCATCGCTCAGCAGCGCCAGGCCCCGCTCCAGTGCCGCCAGGCCGCGTGTGATCGGGTTGGCCACGTCGGCCAGCCGGCGGATGGGTGCAATCAGCATGAGCATTGCCGTGATGAACGCGACAAAGCCGCCCACCGTCACCTCCCGTGTGTCCACCGCTCCCCGGTTTTGCCACAGGGCGATGCAGATCACCGTCGAGAGTGCGGCGGCGGCCAGCAACTGGGTGAGCGGCGTCATGGACGACGATGCAATGGTCGATTTGATGGCCAGCCGACGCAGGCTTCGGCTCAGGCGGCCAAAGCGTTCGGCCTGACCCGCTTGCGCCCCGTGCAGGCGCACCATGCGATGCGCCAGAACGTTTTCTTCCACCACATAGGCCAGTTCGTCGGTCGCCTGCTGGCTGCTTTTGGTCAGGCTATACAGGCGACGGGACAGCGTCTTCATGATCCAGGCGACGCCGGGCACCACCACGGCCACAATCAGCGTGAGCTGCCAGTTCAGGTAAAGCAGATAGCCCAGCAATGCGATGAGCGTGAAGCCGTCGCGCGACAGGCCCAGCAACGCCTGCACCAGCAGGGTGGAGCCCGTCTGTACCTCGTACACCACCGTGTTCGAGAGCGCACTGGCCGACTGGCGGCTGAAAAGGGCCATTTCTGCTGCCAGCACGCGGTCAAACAACGCTTGCCGCAGCGCGAGCATGCCTTCGTTGGCAATGCGCGCCAGTGCGTATTGGGCAACGAACTGTGCAATTCCCCGCACCAGAAAAACGCCCAGAATGGCAACTGGCACCATCCACAACTGCAGCGTGCCCTGGGTGAAACCGCGGTCGAGCAGCGGTTGCAGCAAGGCAGGAATGAGCGGCTCGGTCGCTGCGCCCACCAGGGTTGCCACAACGGCAACCACCCAGGCGAGGCGCTGGTGCCCAAAATAGGTCGAGAGCCGCGCCAGCCGGGCGCGCAGGTTGGGGGGCGAAGCAGGCTGGGTGGCAGCGGCCTGGGCGTTCGTATCGGTGGCGTGCATGTGGCCCGGATTCTACGATTCGCTGCGGGCCCATCGCACAGTTTGTCACAGGGGTGCCCCGATGGTGTGTAACATTGGCGGCTGTCCACCGGCTTTCGCTCGGTTTCCGCTGGCTGCCAATGACCACTGATCGAACTCCTCACCCCACACTCTCCGCGGCATTGCCGCAACCCTTGCGCCGCCGTCTGATGGCCGCGTTGATTTCCACCCCCGCCTTGCCCGCCCTGGCGCAATTTCGCGTCGAGGTCACAGGCGTCGGGCTGACCCAGCTGCCGGTGGCCATCGCCCCGTTTCGCGGCGAGGCCCAGTCCCCCCAGAAAATCGCCGCCATTGTGCAGGCCGACCTGGAGCGCAGCGGGCAATTTCGCGCGGTGGATGCGTCGGGCTCCGCGCTTGACGAAACCTCGCGTCCCGATGTGGCGCTGTGGCGGCAAAAAAGCGCTGATTCACTTGCCACCGGAAGCGTGACACGCCTGGCGGACGGCCGTTTTGACGTGCGCTTTCGCCTGTGGGATGTGGTGCGCGGGCAGGACCTGGGTGGGCAGAGCTTTGTGGTCACCCAAGGGGACCTGCGTTTGGTGGCGCACCGCATTTCCGACTTCATCTACGAAAAGCTGACCGGCGAGCGTGGTGTTTTTTCGACCCGCATCGTTTATGTCACCAAGGCGGGTACGCGTTACAGCCTGTGGGTGGCAGATGCCGATGGCGAGAACGCGCAGTCTGCCTTGTCCAGCCCCGAGCCCATTATTTCGCCCGCCTGGTCGCCCAATGGCGGGCAAATTGCCTACGTTTCGTTTGAGTCGCGCAAGCCCGTGGTGTATGTGCACGACGTGGCAACGGGTCGGCGTCGGCTCATCGCTAATTTCCGCGGCTCCAACAGCGCACCCGCCTGGGCGCCGGATGGCCGCACGCTGGCGGTCACCCTGAGCCGGGACGGCTCTTCGCAGCTCTACACCATTGATGCCAATGGCGGCGAGCCGCGTCGATTGATGCAAAGCGCTGGCATTGACACGGAACCCTCGTTCTCCAGCGATGGCAAAAGCATTTACTTTGTCAGTGACCGCGGCGGCGCCCCCCAGATTTACAAGGTGCCTGCCTCTGGCGGCAATGCGGAGCGAGTGACCTTTACCGGCACTTACAACATCTCGCCCAGCATCAGTCCCGACGGCCGCTGGCTGGCCTACATATCAAGGGTCGGCGGTGCATTCAAGCTGCATGTGATGGATCTGACGTCGGGCGCTGTTTCGGCCATTACCGACACCAGCGCCGATGAAAACCCCAGTTTCGCCCCGAATAGCCGCCTGATCGTTTATGCAACGCAGCAGCAGGGCCGGGAATCGCTCATGACCAGCACCCTGGACGGAAAAATCAAGGCACGGCTTGCCGGGCAGGGCGGTGACATTCGCGAACCCGATTGGGGTCCGTTTCAGAAACAGTGAACCTTTCGACTTTTTTGTATATCAAGCTCTCAGGAGAATTTTGGATGATGATCAAACGCATTTCCCTCGCCATTGCCGTCGCAGCCCTCATGGCCGGTTGCAGTTCCGGTGTGAAGCTGGACGATGTTCCAGTCGAAGACAGGTCCGCAATCCCCACCACGGGTGCCAATGGTGGTGCCAATTCCGGCGCCGCCGGGCAAAGCGGCGTGGCGGGCCTCAATATGGGGCAATCTGCACAAGATGCGGCCGGTCCGGTGGGCGTCAGCCGTCTGGTCTATTTTGATTACGACAGCTACGTTATCAAGCCCGAGTTCCAGTCATTGATCGAAGCGCACGCGCGGTTCATCAAATCCAGTGCCAACCGCAAGGTCATGGTGGAAGGTCACACCGACGAGCGCGGTGGCCGTGAATACAACCTGGCCCTGGGCCAAAAGCGCGCAGAAGCCGTGCGCCGTTCGCTGGGCTTGCTGGGCGTTTCCGATAGCCAGGTGGAGGCCGTGAGTTTTGGCAAGGAAAAGCCGGCAGCTCAGGGCGGCAGCGAAGATGTGCACGCGCAAAATCGTCGCGCTGAATTGTCTTACCGTTGATGCGCGCAGCAACGTTTCCAATGACGGCCAAGGCGCTGCTTGCGCTCACGCTCTCATGCGCCTTTGTTTCCACCGGCCATGCCGCGCTGTTTGAGGACGACGAGGCACGGCGTGCCATTCTTGAATTGCGGCAGCGGGTGGACGTGCTGCAACAGGTCAACCAGCGATCGGGGGATGACAATTCGCAGGTAAGACGTTCATTGCTGGATCTGCAGACCCAGATTGAAACGTTGCGCATGGAGCATGCCAAGTTGCGTGGCCAGAACGAACAGCTGCTGCGTGACGTGGCAGACCTGCAGCGACGCCAGAAAGATATCGCTCAAGGTGTGGACGAGCGTTTGCGCCAGTTCGAGCCGGTCAAGGTGACGGTGGATGGGCTGGAGTTTCAGGCAGATGCTGATGAAAAACGCGATTTTGAGGCCGCTCTGGCGGTTTTCCGCGCGGGCAAATTTGCAGACGCCAAAACGGCTTTTGCCGGTTTTGTCCGCCAGTACCCTCGCAGTGGCTATGTGCCATCGGCCCGTTTTTGGCTCGGAAACGCACAGTACGCTGCGCGCGAGTACAAGGAGGCCATTGGCAACTTCAAGATGTTGTTGTCTGAGGCACCGGGTCACGCGCGCGCGCCCGAGGCTGCGTTGTCGATTGCAAACTGTCAGATTGAACTGAAAGAAACCCGCACGGCCAGAAAAACCCTGGAAGATCTGTTGCGCGACTATCCCCAGTCTGAGGCTGCAGTGGCGGCGAAAGAGCGGTTGTCGCGACTTAAATGACGACAGTGATCGGGCCCGCAGTTATCGCGGTGGAGCAGCGCGAGGCGGAGTCAGTCGCAGATCAGCGACGCCGTTTTGGCGGTCTGGAGCGGTTGTATGGGGTTGCAGGGGCGCAGCGTATCCAGCAGTCCCATGTGGTGGTGGTCGGCATTGGCGGGGTAGGGTCCTGGGCGGCTGAGGCCCTTGCCCGCAGCGGCGTTGGGCACATCACCCTGATCGACCTCGACCATGTGGCCGAATCCAACATCAACCGACAGATTCATGCGCTGACCACCACTGTAGGCCAAGCCAAGGTGTTGGCCATGCAGGACCGCATTGGGCTCATCAATCCCTCTTGCAAGGTGGTGTGCGTTGACGATTTCGTCACACCGGAGAATTGGCCCGGTCTGATTACCGATCCGGTGGATGCGGTGGTGGACGCCTGTGACCAGATCAAGGCCAAGACCGCCATGGCAGCCTGGGCCCGCGAAACGGGGACACTCTTTGTGAGCGTGGGCGCAGCGGGGGGCAAGCGCCATGCGCACAAGGTCGATATCGATGATCTCAGCGCAACCACGCATGATCCCTTGCTGGCGCAGTTGCGCTATCGGCTGCGCAAGCACTACCAAGCCCCCCGTGAAGGACGCAAGATCGGCGTCACCTGCGTATTCAGCCGCGAGGCCGTGGCGGCGCCTGATGCGTCCTGTGCGGTGGAAGGTGATGGAAGTTTGAATTGCCATGGCTATGGCTCGGTGGTGGCCGTTACGGCGACCTTTGGCCAGTGTGCCGCCGGATGGGTGCTCGACAAACTGGCCACCAGCTCCCGACAAGTCAAAAAAATCACGCTATAATTCAAGGCTTTGCAGCAGTAGATAAAACTTCTTTTGCAAACTGGGGACGTTAGCTCAGTTGGTAGAGCAGCGGACTTTTAATCCGTTTGTCGTGGGTTCGACCCCCGCACGTCCCACCAAAATATTGAATTGAATCAAGCACTTACAGCGGAAACGCGGTAGGTGCTTTTTTCTTTCCCGACATCGGTAGATTTTTTGCCAGAAATTTGCCAGAAATTAAGCGGAACCCCCTTCTCGGATCGGCGCGGGTTCAATCGGCAGATGACGGGCGCACCTTTGCCTGTACGCGCATCCGGCGCTCCACGTCCTTGAGCATGTCCGATGGTGTGATGTCGAGGGCGTCACACAGTCGGAACATCAGGCGCACGCTTAGGCTGTTGCGGCCAAGCTCGATCAAAGACACGTAGTTGCGGTCAACGTCAGCCCGCAATGCTAAGTCGGTCTGAGTCCACTTCCGTTTTGTTCGCAGGCTGCGCAGTGCCTGCCCGAATGCCTGATCTGGTTCCAACTTGCTTGCTCAAAATATTGAGCAAGGTTCAGCCTTCGAGGTGCCTGTTTTGCCGTATATATGCGGCAAAATTGAAAGCGTTCAAAAATGGAGGTTCAGACGTGAACGTGAAAATCTTCTTTGTCGCTGCGGCCATGGCCTGGGGTGTTGGCTCGGCTCATGCGGACGTGTTCCGCTGCACGGGTGCCGATGGCAAAACGGTCTATCAGCAAAGCCCCTGTACCACGGGGACACAAAAGACGGTGGACGACTCCAACTCTCGTTTTGAAGCGCGACAGAGACAAATTCTTGAAGCCCAGAAGCGAGAAAGGGCGGGGGAACTTGAGAATGATGCAAAGCTTCTGCGCGGGTGTATCGAGGACAAGATATGCGCGACCGACACCTACCCTAGGCTACTGCGTGGCAAGCCTCGAAGCTTTGTCATGGACAACCTGGGTGACCCCGCAGCGGTGCAGAACATCGGCGGGCGGGAAATTGAATACTTCCATGTTCCAACTACCGACGGGCGTAAGCGTGCAAGACTGCAACTGAGCTACAAAAACTTTGCAGTGGATACCGTCAACATCCATTAGTGATCGCGGTCTGATGTCTGCTTACGCTGCCGCATCGGCAAGGAATTCTTGCATCATGGCGGGGGTTGCCTCTAGTGCCTGATCCGGCCACCACAGCAAGCAAAGCCAGTTTTTGAAAGATGGCTTGAATGGGGCTTCTACAAAGCTCTGGAACTTCCAGCGCAGTTCATTAAAGGGCGGTAGGTCATCTTCGTATGCAAGCCCCTGTATGGCGCTGCCAAAGCCGGGGGACGCCGCATTGATGATGCTAAAAACATCGCTACCCGTGGGGAGGGTCGGCGTCTGCTTTCTGAGTCCCCACAACAGGGCTACCGCCTCCCCCCATGCAAGTGATTGCAGGATTTGATCTGACACAGTGCGCAGGGTGGCGGGGTTCAGCGCATATGCCTTTTTTGCCGCTTTCCAAAGAGGCTGATCCGGCCACATTGAAAGCTGGTCTAGGCGGATGCGCGGTATGTTGGCAGTGATAAGCCATGCCATGACGGCGCGTGTGGCTGGGCTGTGACCCTTGCAATCGCCTTCCATGCGAAGCGCCTCAAAGCGTTCTCGGGGATCACTGCTGTAGGGGCTGGCGGGCTTGAGGCGGTTAGTATTTTGGGCCGATTCCATTGCTTTCTTCCTGTGCTTTGAAGTGCTTCATCACGTCTTCAAAAAGTGCGATAGGGTCTTCCGCTGGTGTGACTGCTGGGGCAGGCAATTCCAGCGCGGCCCGTGCTGCGGACAATCGCACCTGAGAGGGATTCTGTTCGTCCATGAGGTCGGACAAGGTATCCAGCGCCTTCAACCGCTGCGCCTTCAAGGCATAGAGTGAGTCGGCTTCTATGCTGTTAGTCACCTGCCCCAGAAAGGCACGGAAGGCCGGTAGCTGCCCCCAGCGTGTGAGGGTGTGAGGCTCTACCCCCAGCGCCTTTGCAGTGGCCTTCTTGCTTGTCCCTGCTGCCAGCGCATACACGGCCTGTACCTGCTTTGCAGATAGGCCGGGGACGTTGTCGGTGGCTGGCACTTGCTCCATAGGACTGAACATTTCTGAACATTGGTGAAGGTGCGGCGGTTGCTGCAATCAATTGCAGGATGGCCGGTCAACCCTTGAGGCTTGCGCCACTCACGGCACGAAAGCCGGTGTTTGTCGGCAGGCTGCTGCCTTCGCTCTTGCGTGAGCTGTCGCCCAAGATGGCAGCGGCCATACGTCCCCCCAAATTCCGAAGCGCGTGGGCGTTTCCGGTGCCGCTGCGGGTATCGGGTGCGGTTGACTTGTGGATGCGGGCGAAGGCGCTGCGCTTTTCGTTGAAGGCTTCGGCCTTGGCGTTGTCGCGTTGCTTGCCCATGGCGGTATCTATCGCAGCCTGCAAGCTGGCGTAGGTCACGGGGTCGTGCTTACTGGGCACCTTGGGTGTGTTGTGCGTTTGGGGAAGGGGTTTGCCCACACTCGCGGCTGTACTCTCGGGGATCGCAAATGGTTTTGCTACCGGGGTGGGGGCAATCTTCACGGGTGGGGGTGGCGTGCCAATATCGCGGGCAACGGACGCCCCCAGAATCTGCGCAAAATTAGGCGAATATGCCTTCTTTGCAGATTCTTGGATTTTCTCGCCCTTCAGGACAGGGCGAAGCGTGGTCAAGTCGATCATTTGATTTTCTCCCTTATCTGCTTTGAGAATACGAAACGGAATGCGGTTTGCACCGCGTTTAACCAAAGAAATGAATCGCACATCAGCGTTTTTCAATTCTTTTGCTGTAGCTTTGATTTTCATGACTTGGACTCCACGGGTACATTAAGATGGTTTAATTATAAGCCTTGGAGGGTGAATATTCAATTCGTGGGTGACTTGGGTTTTGCAATGATTGCAGGGTTATCCCATATCATTTATTGACTAACCCATTTAATTGGGTGGTGTAGGGTTAGTTATCGAAGTCGTCAAATATCGGCGGTTGCGATAGTTGAAACTGCATTGAGTCACGCTCCCATTCTGGTAATTCGCCATGAACGAAGGGGCCGGAATCAGGGGAGCCATGTACATCTTGCCAAAACTTGATGCGTGCGTCGGTTTGTAGCGCTGCCCATTTTCTGAACGCCAGGGCGTGACGCATAACCCTAAAAACGATGTCGTGTTCCTCACGCAGTTGATGATTACGAGGATCATCCTCCAACGCTTCCGAAAGACGGCGTAGCTCTTCGGTGGTGAAGTCAATTACCCATTGCAGCTTTATCAGCCCACGGACATCCGTAGCGTATTCAGCTTCAAGCTCTTCAGCAAAAGGGGCTGGAAACTGATATTGAAGCGACGGGGACACGCTATCCAGTCGTTTAACCAGTTCATCGGGGTTTCTGCTGAAAATCTTTTGAACGGTGTGATAGGAATCCCCAAGAATATCAGCAACGGTCTGTAATGGTCGCTCAATTCCATGATATGGCAATCGGAGCGTGTTTGTTCGATTTCGAGTCTGTCCAAGTGGACTAGCCCAGCGGATATTGTCTGGTGCATATTTTCCTTTTGGGTTAATCCGGTCAAGTGACCATTTCCCATCGTCTGGCATTGGGCCGTGAACACGGATGAAGTCCTCGAATTTGGCTATTGAGGGATGTAGCACTTTCTCGCGCTGTTGCGCGTTGTGCCAACTGTTGTACTCTCGCGCCAGCGGCGCACCGGAAGCCCGTAGCTGTCTCACGGTACGGGTCTCAACGAGGTTGACAGCCCTCAGATAACGGGGGCGGTGTTCAGGGGTGGTGTTCAGCAAATCACGTAGTCCTACGGACAGTTTTGAAATGGAAACTTGCATGAAATGCCTCTATGCTCAGTAAGTAGGAACGATTTGAAGGCAAGGAGCATTGTTGTTTTTCTGTACTGGTGTTCTGGTGTTCACCTATATGGTGCTTAGGACACGCCAAGTGAACACCGCTCTTGCTGGGTATTTAATCCAACGGGATAATAACCTTGTCGGTCTTGCTCCCGACTGCCTTTCTCAGGTAGGAACGCTTCCCCCCGGTCAGAAATGATCGGGGGGATTTTTTTGCCTATGTATTCTGATGTTCTAGTGCATATTTCTGGTTCATTTCAGCGTGGAACGCTTCAAGGTCTGGTAGTAAATCCCAATCGGGATCATCCCCGATGGTTTCGAGAAAATAGCGCTTATGCTTTGGTGGTGGATTGATTTCATTCCTGCCCCAATCCACTACCTGTAAGCCATCGGGCTTTAGCCATTCGTTCAATTCACGAATCAGGGTTTTAGGAAAGCGCTTGCCCGCCCTTGGGGCATGATTCGCCATGTCACTTCACCCCGAAAAACGGTGCAATAGTGCTGGTGAACCAGATTGGCCGGTGGTGCTCGGTTAAATCGGGCTTGGGAATTAGACCCGCTTCACGTCGTTTATATAACGTGGAATGACTGATGCCATACAAGTGCATCAGGTGCCCCGGTCGCAATCTTCCGGGCTTCAGTAAAGCCAATTTATCAATCGGAATGGGCTTTGCGTGTCCCTGTTTGCCCTTGGGCTTCTTGGTCTCGGCTGAAACGGGTTTGCATACGATATTGATAGGCATTGGGAGAATCTCCGGCGCGACAAATGAAAAAGCCGTGGTGTGGTGCGCCAAAAAGCCAGCACGGCTAGATTTGACGCAACACATTCACAGCTTGCCGGATGCCCAATGCACTATGGGTCTGTTGCTGTTCGCCCAATGGTGCAGGACGAATAAGATAATTTTGGCCTGCATTCAGGCCGGGGTCAATATGCTTGGCGGAGGTGTCTGTGCAGCTTCATTTCTGCAATCGGCGTTTGCAATTGACCGTGGGCATTAAATGCTGTATTTGAAACGGGCCGGTTATGCACTTTTCACCAGTTGGAGTACCTGCCCGGACTCTTGCGGCGAAAGCATCGGCAGAATTTTGGCGCTGCCGTCCGTGGTCAAGATTTGGTAGAAGGTCTGCATGGCGTCGTACTTCTCTTGCAAGTAGTCGTAGGCGTCATAGTGACCAGCTTGCACCCCACTGATACCGTGGCTTTGGAGTCTGCCCCGGATTTCCTTGGACACTCCCATGCTCTTAGGGGCTAGAACAGTCTCTACGGTGGAGCGGATGCGCTTCGGTGTGAAGCCCACTATGCCGACTGCCTGCGCTGCGGCCTTGCTCCATGCTCCATAGGTGCTACCTGCGGTGATGTGAGTTCTGCCGCCATCGGTCGATAGCGCGAACTCCCCTTGAGGTTTCAAGGCTTCCAGCGTCTCTACCGCTGCCGGGATTAGTGGCAGCGCATGAATACGGGCGGGCTTACCCGGCCTACCTTTGGGATCAAAGATGGTGACCATGGGCGGTGTGCTGGTGAGGTCAATATCTTTGGTCTTGAGGCGGAATACTTGTTCCGGGCGGTTGCCAGCGGTCAGCAAGACGAAGCGCAAAACCGCTGCGCGGTGTCCGGGCGCGTCCTTGATCTGCTTCCAGTAGTTGCGCAGTTCTTGGAGGGTGAGGGGGTTTTTATCAGCCTTGTTTGCTGATTCGTCCGGGCTTGTCTCTGCCGCTGGGTTGTGCGTGATCCCGTAGGCTTTGAAGTGGACGGGAATCGAGGGCTTGGACTTTGCGGCCTTGGCTGTCTGATACGCGGCTCGGGTGTAGCTGCGCAGCTTGTTGGCGGTGCGGCCTTTGCCTGCCTCATGTAGGCGGCGCATCATGTCGGCCACCTGTTCCTCGGTGATGGACTTGGCTGGTGCTACTGCCAGTTGCGGCCATGCATCTATGACGTGCAGATTGAAGATGCTGCGGGCGTCCTTGTGGCTTGTTCTGCCAAGGCTTTGCAGGTGGTCACAGTAGGCGAGTATCAGCGCCTTCAGCGTGTACTTGGCTGCGGCTTCCGTGGCATCGGCTGCGGCTTTTACCGCAAGGGCTGCGGCCTCTTGCTGGGCTTTGGCTTCGGCCTTCGCTTGCTTCTGCTGTTCCAAGATTTCACCCATGCCGCCCCCTGCGGCCTTTGCTGTGGTGTGCTGTACGGCCATCGCCTCAGCGGCTTTGATGGCTGCGGCTATCGAGTAGCCCGCAACGGTGGGGGTGTGCTTGTTGACGTGCCCCGGTGTCGCGTCATAGGGGCCGATGGACAGGCGCTTGCTTGTGGTGCCTTGGCTGTACCGCCAGAAAAAGAGGATGCCTTTCTTACCGTTGCGGGCCTGTAGCGCCCCCGCTGGCGCGACCTTGCACACGGTGATGGTGTCCCCGTCGGCCATCGCCTTGAGGGCTGCTGAAGGGCTGGTAACTGGCTTGGTAGGTGTGGGCATGATCTGGCCTCTTTAAGAATTTGCCAGAATTTTGCCAGAAAAATGCAGGATGGGTACAAATGACTAACGGACTCTAGTAGGATATATTTTCTTTATTTATCAGCTACTTAGTCTTGCAATCGAGTGCATGACTATCCAGTTTTTGCCAGAATTTAACCAGTAGTGTAGGACTTTTAATCCGTTTGTCGTGGGTTCGACCCCCGCACGTCCCACCAGATAAGCCCCATGGGCATTGAAAAGCCTGCTACCCAATCAGTAGCAGGCTTTTTTTATGTCTGGGCTGGTGACAGTTTGATGACCACTGTGCTGCTGATGCGCCACGCCATCCTGCGCGTCTACGCCTGGAAGCCAATCACCTGCCGCCCAAGCCTTGTGATGCTTAGTACGTCTGCCGCAGCCCTTGAAGTTGCTGCCACGGCGGAAATTTTTGCCTCTATGTAGCCACGGGACCATAGCCACTGAACCAGCGCGAGTTGGAAGGGATGGGTTACGCGCACGGCGTTTCTGCTGCGTTCCAGCGCAAGGGCGAGTTGTCTGAGATATGCGATGGGCATGGCCAATCCTTTGATTTCGCAGATTTCACAGTTGCTCCATTACACGCCGTTCCTGTCGGTACCGGGTTACCAGGTGTCGCAAGTTGTCAGCTTGTCGACCCGCCGTAAGGGCGGACGACTGATCGGTTATGCCCTGGCAAGTTTTTTTACATTTTGGCAACGCCCTTTCGGTGGCCGGGGGCAGTCCGACGGACTGGCATCGAAATTTGCGGGGGGCGGCGTCGGCATTGGGGTTGCTGGTTTTGGGGGACTGTCGACCCTGACGCGACACAACGGCGGCCGGGATGCGTCTGCGGCCGATGCGGGCCCACCGCCGCAAGATTTCTAAATAACCAGATGGTCTTATTACTTTATTTTTCGATATTTTGATTAGTTATGCTTTTTGATTACAGTTCGGGCCTCATTCAACTTCTTGCGCTGCGGCGGCCTTTGGGGCTTCGCGGCGCAATTTCATTTTCATGATCGACTTACGGGGCATCACCCAGATTTATCCTGGCCCACAAGGCCCGGTCGAGGCCCTGCGCGGCATCGACCTGCACATCACGCCGGGCGAAGTGTTTGGCATCATCGGGCGCAGCGGCGCGGGCAAGAGTTCGCTGGTGCGGGTGATCAACCTGCTCAACCGGCCCACCAAGGGCGAGGTGATCGTTGCGGGGCGCGATCTCACGCTGCTCAATGACGCCCAGCTGCGTGCCGCGCGCCGCGATATTGGCATGGTGTTTCAGCACTTCAATCTGCTGTCCTCGCGCACGGTGTTCGACAACGCCGCGCTGCCATTGGAGCTGGCCGGCATGGACAAGGCCGCCATTCGCGAGCGTGTGAACCCGCTGCTGGAGCTGGTGGGCCTGTCGGCGCTGGCCGACCGTTACCCGTCGCAGATTTCGGGCGGACAAAAGCAGCGTGTGGGCATTGCGCGCGCGCTGGCCAGCCGGCCCAAGGTGCTGCTGAGCGACGAGGCCACGTCGGCACTCGACCCTGAAACCACGCGATCCATCCTGGCACTGCTGCGACAGGTGAACAAGGAGCTGGGCCTGACGGTGGTGCTGATCACGCACCAGATGCAGGTCATCAAGCAGGTGGCCGACCGGGTGGCCGTGATCGACGCGGGCCGCATCGTCGAGCAGGGCGCGGTGATCGATGTGTTCACGCGCCCGCAACAGGCCATCACCAAGAGCCTGATTGATGAGATCGTGCCGCAGGAGCTGCCCGCCAGCGTGCTGGACCATGTGCGCCATCTGTCGCGCCAGTTGCAGGGTGGCGGCGTGGGCCAGCTGCTGCGCCTGTCGTACTCGGGCGAGCGGGCTTATCAGCCCATCTTGTCGCGCCTGATTCGCGAGCATGGGCTGGACCTGTCCATCCTGCACGGCCAGATCGACGAGATCCAGGACCAGACCTTTGGCTCGCTGGCCGTGTATGCCAGCGGCGAGGGCGCCCGGCTGCAAACCGCCATTGCGCAGTTGCGCGGTGAAGGCGTAGTGGTGGAAGAAGTGACAACGGAAGGCTGAGCGATGTTCGAGAATTTTTCAGAAATGATGCTGGAGCTGTTTGCCACCTCGCTGTGGGAAACCATCGTGATGGTGGGCATCTCGGGCGTGGTGGGTGGCCTGATCGGGATTCCGCTGGGTGTGTTTTTGCGCCTGACCGACCGGGGCGGCGTGCTGGAAAACAGCCCGCTCAACAAGACCGTGGGTTGGCTCGTGAACGCCGTGCGCTCCACGCCGTTCATCATCTTGCTGGTGGCCATCATTCCGTTCACGCGGTTGATTACGGGCTCGTCCATCGGCACGGCCGCTGCCGTGGTGCCGCTCACGCTGGCCGCTGCGCCCTTCATTGCGCGGCTGGTGGAAACCGCGCTGCGCGAAGTGGACAACGGCCTGGTCGAGGCCGCCCAGGCGATGGGGGCCACTACCAGCCAGATTGTCTGGAAGGTGCTGCTGCCCGAGGCGCTGCCCGGCATCGTGGCGGGCCTGACCATCAGCTTCGTCAGCCTCACCGGCTACTCGGCCATGGCTGGCGCCATTGGGGGCGGCGGCCTGGGCGACCTGGGCATTCGCTATGGCTACCAGCGATTTTTGCCCGACATCATGCTGGCCGTGGTGGTGGTGCTGATCTTCTTTGTGCAGGCCATCCAGAGCCTGGGCGACTGGGCCGTGCGGCGCTTGAGTCACCGCTGATTGCTAGCTAATTGATAGCTACTGGCGCTTTCTGCATAAGCGCTAGAGGCTGTTTTTGCTTGAAACGTGCCTGGTCGGGTCGACAGGCCCGTTTCTATTGGGGGGTGATGGCCTGTGCATGGGTGGGCCCGTGTGCGTGCCGTATGCTTGCGGCCATGCCTTTTTTTCGCACTTTGTTGCTGGCCGGCGCCATCCTTTTTGCGGCCTCCGCCCATGCCGGAAAGATCACCATTGCGGCCGCTGCCGATCTGAAGTTCGCCATGGACGAGATCGTCTCCACCTTTCAGCGCTCGAACAGCGCCGACCGGGTGGACGTCATTTATGGCTCGTCGGGCAAGTTTCACGCGCAGATCCAGCGGGGCGCGCCCTACGACCTGTACTTTTCTGCCGACATCGCTTTTCCGCGTGCGCTGGCCAAGGCCGGGTTTGCTGCTTCTGAGGTCAGGCCTTACGCTGTGGGCCGCATCGTGCTGTGGAGTGCCGCCATGGACGCCCGCCAGATGACGCTGGCCAGCCTGACCGATGCAAGAGTAGCCCGCGTCGCCATCGCCAACCCCCGGCACGCGCCCTATGGCAAGCGCGCCGAGGAAGCCCTGCGCGCCTCCGGTCTGTGGGACACGGTCGAGCCCAAGCTGGTCTATGGCGAGAACATTGCCCACGCTGCGCAGTTTGTGCAGTCGGGCAACGCGCAGGTCGGCGTCATCGCGCTGGCCCTGGCGGTCAGCCCCGAATTGGCCAGCAAGGGCGGTTACTGGCTGATCCCGGACCACCTGCATGCGCCGCTGGAGCAGGGGTTCATCATCACCCGGCGGGCTCAAGGCAACGCACTCGCCCAACGGTTTGCCGATTACATGGGCAGCCAGGCCGCCCGTGCCGTGATGACCCGTTATGGCTTTGTCCTGCCCGGCGAAGCCGCAGGCAAGTAGGGCGCTGGCGTGCGTGCGTGTATGGGTGGGGGCAGCGGCAGCGGCAGCGGCAACGACAACGGCCAGGAGTGCGTTGCGGTTTGGTTATGGGAGCAAACGCCATGTTGACGGACGGCGACCTGCAAGCCATCTGGCTGACTGTGCGCCTGGCAGGCCTGGTAACCCTGATCCTGCTGCTGGTGGGAACGCCGATTGCCTGGTGGCTGGCGCGCACCCCGTCACGCTGGAAGGGGCCCATTGGTGCGGTGGTGGCCTTGCCCCTGGTGTTGCCGCCTTCGGTGCTGGGCTTTTATCTGTTGCTGGCGATGGGGCCCAGTGGCCCGGTGGGGCAGCTCACCCAGGCGCTGAACATGGCGCCGCTGCCTTTCACTTTTGGCGGTCTGGTCATTGCGTCGGTGTTCTATTCGTTGCCCTTCATGGTGCAGCCGCTGCAAACGGCTTTCGAGGCGGTGGGCGACCGGCCAATGGAAGTGGCGGCCACGTTGCGCGCCTCGCCGCTGGATGCTTTTTTTACGGTGGCGGTGCCGCTGGCCGCGCCGGGTTTTGTGACGGCCTCCATTTTGACCTTCGCCCACACCGTGGGCGAGTTCGGTGTGGTGCTGATGATTGGCGGCAACCTGCCCGGCATCACCCGCGTGGCCTCGGTGCAAATTTACGACCATGTGGAGGCGCTCGAATATTTGCAGGCACACCGGCTTTCGGCGGTGATGCTGGGTTTCTCTTTTGTGGTGCTGTTGGCCCTGTATGCCTGGCGCCCGCAGCCCCGGAAAGGCGGCTGACATGGGCAGCATCGAAGCACGTTTTCGGCTCGACTGGCCCAACTTTTCCCTCGATGTGGATCTGAACCTGCCCGTGCGTGGCGTGACCGCGCTGTTTGGGCATTCCGGCTCGGGCAAGACAACGCTGCTGCGCTGCATCGCCGGCCTGGAGTGTGCACCGCAAGGGCGCCTGGTGGTGGGTGATGAAGTGTGGCAAGACACCGGCCGCTGGGTGCCAACGCACCAGCGCCCCATTGGCTATGTGTTCCAGGAGGCCAGCCTGTTTGCGCATCTTTCGGTGATGGGCAACCTGCGCTATGGCCTGCGGCGCACCACGGGTGCACAGCAGGCGGGCCTTGATCAGGCGATCGCGCTGCTGGGAATTGGCCATCTGCTGGACCGCAAACCGGGCACCTTGTCGGGTGGCGAGCGCCAGCGGGTCGGCATTGCGCGGGCACTGGCCGTGAACCCGCGCCTGCTGCTGATGGACGAGCCGCTGGCCGCGCTCGACCTGCAGCGCAAACAGGAAATCCTGCCCTACCTGGAGCGCCTGCGCAGCGAGCTGGACATTCCTGTGCTGTATGTCAGCCACTCTCCCAATGAAGTGGCGCGTCTGGCCGATACCCTGGTGGTGATGGACAACGGCCGGGTGGTGGCCAGCGGGCCCCTGGCGCAAACGCTGGCCCGCATCGATCTGCCCATCACGCTGGGGGAAGACGCGGGTGCCGTGCTCGATGGCACGGTGGGCGAGGTGGACCACGGCTGGCACCTCGCGCGGGTGGATTTTTCGGGCGGCAGCCTGTGGGTGCGCGACCAGGGCTTGCCTGTTGGCCGCCGCGTGCGGGTGCGGGTGCTGGCGCGGGACGTGAGCCTGGCCGAAGAGCCCGGAACCAGCAGCATCCAGAACGTGCTGCGCGGCTGCGTCGATGCCGTGGCAGATGATGGGCACCCGGGCCTTGCGCTCGTGCGCGTGCGCGTAGGCGACGCCATGCTGCTGGCCCGCCTCACCAAGCGGTCGGCCGCATTGCTGGGGGTGGTGCCGGGGCGCACGCTGTGGGTGCAGATGAAATCGGTCGCTTTGATGGAATGATGCGGGCGCAATAGGGCACACCAGCTCCCGCCCGCTGCGGCCAGCCACGATACTGTGCGCTTCACGGATGGACCCAACCGACGGAGACAACACGCCATGACCCTGCCATTGCACCCCCTGGATCAGCAACTTTTCACCCGCGCACAGGCGCTGCTGGATGACGAGTGGATCGCCCGCGACGCCGACCTGGCCCCGGTGTTGCCCACCGTGCTGGCGCGCAACGTGGGGCAGGATTGGCACAAGGCGGGCACCTTTCGCCACCACCTGGTAGGCGTGGCGCGCTCGCTCACGCTGTGGCAGCAGCCGCGGGATGTGCGCCTGCTGGGGCTGCTGCACAGCGTATATGGCAACGCCTTTGTGGACCTGGTCAAGTTTGACCCGGCCAGCGAGCGTGCCCGCCTGCGCGAGCTGGTGGGCGAATCGGCCGAGCATCTGGTGTATCTGTTTTGCACCCAGTCGCGCACGCAGTTTGTGCAGCGCGTGCTGGGCGGCGGGCTGGAGGCCGATGGCAGCCTGGTGCTTGACAAGGACGGCCAGCGCCATCTGCTCACGCCCTACGAGGTGGCGGCCTTCATCATCGTCAGCATGGCCGACACCATCGAGCAGTGGTTCAGCTGGCAGGACGACATTTACTCGCGCTTTCCCAACGTGCAGCACCGCCCGCAGGCCGTGCACTGGGCCGCATCGCTGTGGCCAGGGCCCATGCGGCCCACGGGGCGCATGTTGCACCAGATTGCCGGGCTGGGGCAGGCGCTGCAGCACCCGGGCCTGCAAGGGCTGCTGCCCGTGCCCCCGGTGTTTGCCCATTGCACCAAACACCTGTCGGTGGCGGCCGAGGCAGCGGCCACATCGCTTTATTGGTCGGTGATTCAGCAAGACCAGCCGCTGGTAGAGCTGGACGTGGCCACCGCCGTGCTGGAGCAGGCCGTGCGCCACAACCCCTGGGTGGGCGAGCCGCAGATGGTGCTGGCGCAGCTGTATCTGGCGGCCGGCCGGCGCGACGACGCCAAGCATGCCGCCCAGAGTGCGCTGCAGTGCTTCAGCGCCTGGGGCAACGCATGGGACAAGCGGGTGCAGTGGGACGCCTGGGTGGCCTGGACGCGCATTCTGCTGCAGTCCGCCACCGAGGGCGGCTGGCCCGAGCGGCTGGACAAGCTCAACAACGTGGCCTTGCGCGGGTAATTGGCGGTTCTTTATTCGGTATCGCGCTAAGGAAATAGGAAAACGGTTGTTTGTGTTTTATAGGGCTAACCCTAAGATGCGAGGTATCTCCATACGAAAGGTGTCTCCGTGAACAAGCGCTCCCTGCTGCAATCTGCCCTCACCCTGGCCCTGGCCGCCGGTTTTGCCCCCGGCGCGCTGGCGCAAGACAAGCCCCTGAAGATTGGTGTGACGGCTGGCCCGCACGCCCAGATTTTTGAGCAGGTCAAAAAAGTGGCCGAAAAAGACGGCCTGAAGATCCAGGTGATCGAGTTCAGCGACTACGTTCAGCCCAATGCGGCCCTGTCGGCGGGCGATCTGGATGCCAACGCCTACCAGCACAAGCCCTACCTTGATGCCCAGGTGAAAGACCGGGGCTACAAGATCGTGTCGGTGGGCTACACCGTCAACTTCCCCATGGGCCTGTATTCCAATAAGGTCAAGAGCCTGAACGAGCTCAAGCAAGGTGCCCGCTTTGGCCTGCCCAACGACCCCACCAATGGCGGCCGTGCATTGCTGCTGCTGCAAGACAATGGCCTGATCAAGCTGAAAGACGGCGCCGGCCTCAAGGCCACGCCGCTGGATGTGGTGAGCAACCCCAAGAAGCTCAAGTTTGTGGAACTGGATGCAGCCCAGCTGCCGCGCTCGCTGGACGATCTGGACGCATCGGCCGTCAACACCAACTTTGCCCTGTCGGCCGGCCTGAACCCCAAGAAGGACGCCATCGCCCTTGAAAGCACCAAAAGCCCCTATGTCAACCTGATCGCCGTGCGTGAGGCAGACAAAAACCAGCCCTGGGTGGCCAAGCTGCTCAAGGCCTACCAGTCCGAAGAAATCCGCAAGTTCATCGAGGTGGAGTTCAAGGGCTCGGTGCTGCCAGGCTTTTGATATATGCTATTGAAATAATAGCTGTTAGCGCTTTACCCATAAGGGCTAAGGCCTGTTTTTATTCATAAAACAAAAAACCCGGCTCAATGCCGGGTTTTTTGCTTTGCACGGGACAGGGCGCGCCAACCGCGCCCTGTGCTTCAGGCAGCTTGCGTTGCCTGAGGCTGGTTGGCAGCGGCCTGGCTGCGAATGGCCTGGGCAGCATCTGCCATGGCCTGGGCTTTGGCTGCGTCGCCCATGGCCACGCCTTCAGCGCGCACAAAGCGCACATCGGTCACGCCAAAGAAGCCCAGCACGGTCTGCAGGTAGCTTTCCTGGTGTTCCATGGCACGGCCGCCTTCGCTGGTCGAATACACGCCGCCACGGGTGGAGGCAATGATCACGGTCTTGCCCTTGGCCAGGCCTTCGGGGCCGTTGGCGGTGTACTGGAAGGTGCGACCGGGCTGGGCGATGCGGTCAATCCAGGCCTTCAGCTGGGTGGGAATGCTGAAGTTGTAGAACGGGGCGCCAATCACCACCACGTCGGCCGCCAAAAACTGGCTGACCAGTCGCTCGGACACGGCGTTCTCGCGCTTTTGCACTTCGCTCAGGCCGTCGGTCTGACCGGTGCGGGGTGCCATCGCGTCCATGGTGAAGTGGGCTGGGGCATCGGCCACCAGGTCGAGATAGCTCACCTGCGTGCCAGGGTGGTTGGCCTGATAGGTGGCCACGATTTGCGCGGTGAGCTGGCGCGAAACGGAATGGGCACCGGTGATGGCGGAATCAATGTGAAGCAGTTGCATGAGGATCTCCGGAAGTTTGTAAGAGAGCCACCACATGTGGCCATGGGTTCAATTGTCGATAGATATCGTTTTGTTGATAAGCCAGCAAAATTGCGATAGATTGTTCCATCCATAGAACAATGACTGCCATGCAAGACCTGAACGACATGGTGTATTTCGCTGAGGTGGTGGAGCGCGGCGGCTTTGCTGCGGCCGGGCGCGCCCTGGGCGTTCCCAAATCGCGCCTGTCACGGCGTGTTTCCGAGCTGGAGGCGCAGCTGGGCGTGCGGTTGTTGCAGCGCACCACGCGCAAGCTTGCGCTCACCGAGGTGGGCGAAGCCTACCTGCGCCACTGCCAGGCCATGCGCGAATCGGCCCAGGCCGCTGCCGACACCGTGGCCCAGGTGCAGACGGCGCCGCGCGGCACCATCCGCGTGAGCTGCCCCGTGACCCTGGCGCAGACGGTGCTGGCGGAGCTGATGCCGCAGTTTCTGGCCAGTTTCCCCGAGGTGCGGGTCGAGATGCAGGTGAGCAACCGCGCGGTGAACCTGGTGGAGGAGGGCATTGATGTGGCGCTGCGCGTGCGGCCATCGGTGGATGACAGCGGCAGCATGGTGGTCAAGCGGCTGGACCACGCCACCCAGATTCTGGTGGCCAGCCCCGAGCAACTGATGCGCCAGGGCACCCCAAAGACGCTGGAAGACCTGGCCCGCATGGACAGCATTGCCATGTCGGCGCCCGATGGCCGTTCTACCTGGAACCTCATTGGCCCTGGCGGTGCGCACCAGACAGTGCAGCACCAGCCGCGCTACGTGGCCGATGACCTGCTCACCCTCAAGATCGCCGCCATGGCGGGCACCGGCATCTGCTGGATGCCCGACTACATGTGCCAGGACGAAATGCGCGCGCGCAAGCTGGTGCGTGTGCTGCCCGACTGGGCGCCTGCGCCTTCCATCGTGCATGCGGTCTTCCCGTCGCGCCGAGGCTTGTCACCCGCCGTGCGGAGTTTTCTGGATTACCTGGGCGAGGCCATGCCTGGCCGCAGCAGCCAGGCAACCCGGCAGGCGATGCAAGGCACGGACGGTTCGGGCATTTGATCGGCTGCGTGGGCATCGACCTGCCTGCGCCGACTACAGGCGATGGCCCCGCGCAGGGGATGGATCACCCCGCGTACCCGCGCATCCAAATTTCAGTGGGCAAGGCGGCGCACAGCAGGCGAGGGCATGGACGTGCTGTGGTTGCGAGGGGCAGAGCGGGTGGCTGTGCTTCCCAGGCCCGCACCGCCGCTCACCTGGAACACCGCCACCAGCTCGGCCAGGCGCTGGGCCTGTTCGCGCAGGTTCTCGGCGGCGGTGGTGCTTTCGCCCACCAGTGCGCCGTTTTGCTGTGTCATCTGGTCCAGCTGCGTGACGGCCACGTTGACTTGCGAGATGCCGTCGCTTTGCTCTGCGGCAGCGGTGCTGATTTCGCCAATCATGCCGTTCACGCGCTGCACGCCTTGGACGATCTCATTCATGGTCATGCCTGCGTTGGCCACCAGCTGCGTGCCCGAGTCCACCTTGTCCACACTGGTCTGGATCAGTGACTTGATCTCTTTGGCCGCTTCCGCGCTGCGCTGTGCCAGGCTGCGCACTTCGGTTGCCACCACCGCAAAGCCGCGCCCCTGCTCGCCTGCGCGGGCCGCCTCGACTGCCGCGTTCAGCGCCAGGATATTGGTCTGAAACGCAATGCCGTCAATTACGCCGATGATGTCGGCAATCTTCTGGCTGCTGTGGTGGATGTCCTGCATGGTGCTCACCACCTGCTGCATCACCTCGCCACCCTTGGTGGCGGTGCTGGCCGCGGTGGTGGCCAGCTGGTTGGCCTGACGGGCCGAGTCGGCACTTTGGCGCACGGTGGCGGTCAGCTCTTCCATGCTGGCGGCGGTTTGCTCCAGGCTGCTGGCGGCCTGCTCGGTGCGGTGGCCCAGGTTCTGGTTGCCACTGCTGATGTCATCGCTGGTGGCGCGCAGTTGGCCAATGTTGTCGCGCACGGCGGACACCAGTTCATGAAACCGCTGCTGCATGTCGCGCACGGCCACCATCACGCTGCCGGTGTCGCCCGCCTTGACGTGCACGGGCACCGTCAGGTCGCCCTGCTGTATGGCCTGCACCACGGCGCGCACTTCGCTGGGCTCTGCGCCCAACTCGCGGCCAATGCTGCGCGACACAATGACCGTGGCGGCCACGCTGATCAGCATTGCCAGCAAGGTGATGGCGAGCATCACGCCCGTGAACTGGCTGGCGTCCTGGTTGGCTGTCGCGCTGTTCTTGATGATGCGGGCTTCTTCGTAGTCGATGAGCTTGTTGGCCGCTGCCAGCCACTGCTCGTATTGCGGCTTGGCTTCGGCCCAGAGCAGGGCTTCTGCGCCTGTGCGATCACCGGACTGCACCAGTGCCACCACCTTGGCGGTGGTGGCCACGGTGCGTGCTTCGATGTCTTTGAGCGCTTGCACCATGGGCCCTACTTCCGGGGGCACCTGGGTGGCGGTCTGGAGCACTGCGTCCAGTTGCGTGGCCGACTTGGCATAGAAATCTGCCAGCCGCGCGATAGATTCGACTTCTTTCTTGCGAGCGTCTTCGCTGGGCGCCAGCACCACATCGCGCACCGCAATGGAGCGGTCGTGTGCTGAGCCCCGGAAATTGATGGCCGCACGCTGAATGACTGCGTTCTGGGTGGCGTTGGCCGTGAGCGCGCCGTCGATGCCCCGCGCAATCAGCATGCTGTAGATCGACATGCCCAGCAAAGCCACGATGACCAGGCCGAAGCCCGCCATCAGGCGCTGGCTGATTTTCCATGTGTGCATTGAAATGTGCCTCGTAAAGATGTGTTGTAACGGAGATGCCAATCCAGGTCCTACGGCGCTGACGTGAGCGGTCTGTCGCCAGGACTTTTTTGCATTTGGTTACCATTGTACTAGTTGGTACCTTGTCAAGCCGTTTGGTATAAATTATTTACTTGATAGTTTTTGTCTTGTGAAGCTTGGGCCCAGTGAAGCTTCTTTCAGATCATTTGGCGATTAAGTAACAAGAATTCAGTCGTTTGGGTTTTAAAGCGAGGCTCGCAGAATGCCCACTCTGTGACCAACACTTCCATCGTCATCGTTGCGGGCTGGCGCGACTCCGGCCCCGGCCACTGGCAAAGCCTGTGGGCCGAGCGCCTGCCCAACGCCCGCCGCGTGGTGCAGGACGACTGGATTTCGCCCACGTGGCTGGCCTGGGTTGGGCAACTCGAAAAAACCGTGCTGCCCGCGCCGAACCCCGTGGTCATCGTGGCGCACAGCCTGGGCTGCATTGCCACCACCCACATGGGCTGCGAAGCGGCGGCCCGCGTGTGTGGTGCGTTGCTGGTGGCCCCGGCCGACCCGGAGCGCCGCGCGATCCTGAGCGACTTTGCACCCGTGCCTTACGCCGCGCTGCCTTACCGCAGCATCGTGGTGGCCAGCAGCAACGACCCCTTCTGTCCCATCCGCCTGGCAGGCGCCTATGCGCGAGCCTGGGGCAGCGAGTTCGTGCACATGCAGAACGCCGGGCACATCAACATCGACTCGGGTCACGGCGAGTGGCCACTGGGCTGGGCGCTGCTGCAGTCGCTGCAAGGCGATGCGGCCCGTGGTGTGGCGCATTCCTCCGTCACCGTGCAGGTGTCTGCCGCAGCGGCACAGCAGGCCGTCGGGCTGGAGTGCTCATAAAATAATAGCTGCTAGCGCTTGCTGCATAAGCGCTAGATGGCATTTTGGCTTGATATTTTGATGGGCTCGGCGCATTGCCAGTCGCAAGCAGGGCTGCGGGTTGAAATTTCTATATACCCAATTTCGATTAATTAACAAGAATATATTCTTTTGAGTTTTAAGCAGGGCTCAGCACAATGCCCCATCAACCGTTTTTGATCAGGCGCGCAACCATGACTTCTTTGAAACTCAAGACCCTCCTGGCCACGTTGGCCCTGGCCGCGAGCGGCGCATCCATGGCGCAGCAGAGCTTGCTGAACGTGTCGTACGACGTGGCACGCGAGTTCTACAAGGACTACAACGCCGCCTTTGCCGCGCACTACAAAAAGACCACCGGCCAGGACGTCAAGATCGACCAGTCGCACGCCGGCTCCAGCGCCCAGGCGCGCGCTGTGAACGATGGCCTGGCCGCCGACGTGGTGACCATGAACACCACCACCGACGTGCAGTTTCTGGCCGACAGCGGCGTGGTCGCGAAAGACTGGGCCAAGAAGTTTCCGCACGACGCATCGCCCACCACATCGACCATGCTGTTTTTGGTGCGCAACGGCAACCCCAAGGGCATCAAGGACTGGGACGACCTCATCAAGCCCGGTGTGCAGGTGATCGTGGTCAACCCCAAGACCGGCGGCAATGGCCGCTACGCGTATCTGGCCGCCTGGGGCGCCGTGCGCGAAAAGGGTGGCACCGAGGCGCAGGCCGCCGAATTTGTGGCCAAGCTCTACAAGAATGTGCCCGTGCTGGCCAAGGGCGGGCGCGATGCCACGGCCACCTTTTTGCAGCGCAACATTGGCGACGTGCTGATCACGTTTGAATCCGAAGTGGTGTCGATCGACCGCGAATTCGGCGTGGGCAAGGTCGATTCCGTGTACCCGTCGGTCAGCGTGGTGGCCGAGAACCCCGTGGCCGTGGTGGAGCGCACGGTTGCCAAGAAGGGCACGGCGCAGCTTGCCAAGGCTTACCTCGACTACCTGTATTCCGATGAAGCGCAGGAAATCGCGGCCAAGCACGCAATTCGCCCCCGCTCGGAAGCCGTGCTCAAAAAGCACGCTGCCACGTTCAAACCACTCAAGCAGTTCACGGTGGCCAAGTACTTTGGTTCGTTGACCGAAGCGCAGAAGGTGCACTTCAATGACGGCGGCCAGTTCGACAAAATTTACAGCACCAAATAAGCCATGACCGCTGCGACCTCTGCGGCCGCGCAGTCGGCGTTGCTGACTTCTGCGCAGGCTGGTCGGCGTGCGCCCAAGCGGGTGCTGCCCGGCTTTGGCCTGACGCTGGGCTACACGCTGTTTTATCTGAGCATCATCGTGCTGATCCCCCTGTCGGCACTGATCTTCAAGACCTTCACGCTCACCTGGGACCAGTTCTGGGCGGCTATCAGCTCACCGCGCGTGGTGGCGTCGTACCAGTTGACTTTTGGTGCCTCGTTCTTCGCGGCGATGGTCAACCTGGTGTTCGGCCTGCTGATCGCCTGGGTGCTGGTGCGCTACAAGTTTCCGGGCAAAAAGCTGGTGGATGCGCTGGTGGATCTGCCGTTTGCACTGCCCACCGCAGTGGCCGGCATCTCGCTGACGGCGCTGCTGGCGGGCAATGGATGGATCGGCCAGATCCTGGAGCCCATGGGCATCCAGCTGGCGTTCAAGCCCGCGGGCATCGTGATCGCGCTGATCTTTATCGGCCTGCCATTTGTGGTGCGCACGGTGCAGCCGGTGCTGGAAGACGCTGAAAAAGAACTCGAAGAAGCCGCCACCTGCCTGGGCGCCACGCGTTTTCAGACCTTCACCAAGGTCATCCTGCCCTCCATCACTCCCGCGTTGCTCACCGGCTTTGCCATGGCATTTGCGCGGGCGGTGGGCGAATACGGCTCGGTCATCTTCATTGCAGGCAACGTCCCCATGGTGTCTGAAATCACGCCGCTCATCATCATCGGCAAGCTGGAGCAGTACGACTACGCCGGCGCCACCGCCGTGGCGGTGGTGATGCTGGTGATCTCGTTCATCCTGCTGCTCATCATCAATGCACTGCAAGCCTGGCAGCGACGCCACGCGGGGGCTCCGGCATGAGTGGAAACAATACTCGCACGGTGCGCCGTGCCCGCGCCGGCACCACAGAGGCGCCCTGGGTGCGTTTCATGCTGATCGCGCTGGCGCTGGGCTTCATGCTGCTGTTCCTGGTGCTGCCGCTGGCCGCCGTGTTTGCCGAGGCGCTGCGCAAGGGTTTCGGCGCGTATCTGGAAGGCCTGCGCGAGCCCGATGCCTGGTCGGCCATCCAGCTCACGCTGATTACCGCCTTGATTGCGGTGCCACTGAACCTGGTGTTTGGTGTGGCGGCTGCGTGGTGCATTGCCAAGTACGAGTTCAAGGGCAAGGCGTTTTTGACAACGCTGGTGGACTTGCCGTTCTCGGTGTCTCCTGTCGTAGCTGGCCTGGTCTACGTGCTGATGTTTGGCGCGCAGGGCTGGTTTGGCCCGTGGCTGCAAGAGCACGACATCAAGATCATCTTTGCCGTGCCGGGCATTGTGCTGGCCACCGTGTTCGTGACCTTTCCGTTCATCGCGCGCGAGCTGATCCCGCTGATGCAGGCGCAGGGCAACGACGAGGAACAGGCCGCCATCGTGCTGGGCGCCACCGGCTGGCAGACGTTTTGGTATGTCACCCTGCCCAACATCAAGTGGGGCCTGCTGTATGGCGTGATTTTGTGCAACGCACGGGCGATGGGCGAATTTGGTGCGGTGTCGGTGGTGTCGGGCCACATCCGTGGTCAGACCAACACCATCCCGCTGCATGTGGAAATCCTCTACAACGAGTACCAGTCGGTGGCTGCGTTTGCCGCAGCCTCACTGCTGGCCTTGCTGGCCCTGGTCACCCTGGTCATCAAGACGATCGCCGAACACCGCAACGAGCAGGCTTTGAAAGCCGCTGCCGAGTTGCCACCCGAGCGCCCTGCGCCCGCCGCTGCAACCGCTGCGCGCTGAAGGAACAAGAACATCATGAGCATTGAAATCCGTAACGTCAGCAAGCAGTTTGGCGACTTCCATGCGCTGCGCGACGTCAGCCTCGACATCGCATCGGGTGAACTCATCGCGCTCCTCGGCCCCTCGGGCTGCGGCAAGACCACGCTTTTGCGCATCATCGCGGGGCTGGAGACGGCCGACGTGGGCAGCATCCATTTCAGCGGCGAAGACACCACCGACGTGCATGTGCGCGAGCGCAACGTGGGCTTTGTGTTCCAGCACTACGCGCTGTTCCGCCACATGACCGTGTTCGAGAACGTAGCCTTTGGTCTGCGCGTGAAACCCCGCAGCGAGCGCCCGAGCGATGCGCAGATCAAGAAAAAGGTGATGGACCTGCTCAAGCTGGTGCAGCTCGATTGGCTGGCCGAGCGCTACCCGTCACAGCTTTCGGGCGGCCAGCGCCAGCGCATTGCCCTGGCCCGCGCCCTGGCGGTGGAGCCCAAGGTGCTGCTGCTCGACGAGCCTTTTGGCGCGCTCGATGCCAAGGTGCGCAAGGAGTTGCGCCGCTGGCTGCGCCGCCTGCACGACGAGCTGCATGTCACTTCCATCTTCGTGACGCACGACCAGGAAGAAGCACTGGAAGTGGCCGACCGCGTGGTGGTGATCAACCAGGGGCGTATCGAGCAAAGCGGCTCGCCCCAGCAGGTGTGGGACCAGCCCGCCAGCCCGTTTGTGTATGGTTTCCTGGGCGATGTGAACCTGTTCCATGGCCGTGCGCACGAAGGGCTGGTGCATATGGACGGCATCGAGCTCGATTCGCCCGAGCACAGCCAGGCACAGAACGCCAAGGCCTTTGCCTATGTGCGCCCGCACGATCTGGATGTGGAGCGCTACGCACCCGGCGCCGGGCTGGACGCCGAGGGCCGCCCCCGCGGCATCGTCGCGCAGCTGAGCCGCGCCATTGTGGTGGGCCCGATTGCTCGGCTGGAACTTATTCCCTCCGATGACCACAAACCAGCGGACAATGCGTCCCCAGACCACTTGATCGAAGCGCAGATCCCTGCGCAGCAGTTCAAGGAAATGGGTTTCAAAGAGGGTGAAACGCTGGTGGTGACACCGCGCCGCGCCCGGGTTTTTCTGGACCACGCCGCTGGAATCTGATTCCCCCTGAGCCGCTGCGCGTCTTCCCCCTGAGGGGGACGCACCCGGTAGACTGGCGGAGCCAGATCCACCGATGCACTGTTGGCAGCAGCTATTGAATGAGGGAGAAGGAATGAATTGGTTGACCGCGAACCCGCGCCGCGTGCTGGCACTGATCAGCGCAGCGTGCGTAGGGATGCTGGCATTTGGCATGTACCTGCAGCACGTGGTGGGGCTTGAGCCGTGCCCGATGTGCATCGTGCAGCGCTATGCGTTGATCGCCGTGGCTGTGTTCACCGGCCTGGCCGCTGCCCGCAACTCGCGCGGCTGGTGGATGTCGCTGGCAAGCGTCGCTGTCGTCGCTGCCGGCTTCGGCGCCTTCGTGGCGGCGCGCCAAAGCTGGCTGCAGTGGTACCCGCCCGAAGTGGCCACCTGTGGGCGCGACTTTTACGGAATGATCGAAAACTACCCCATCAGCCGTTCCATCCCCATGATCTTCCGTGGCTCGGGCGACTGCACGGCGATCGACTGGACGTTCCTGGGCGGCTCGATTGCCAACTGGTCGTTCATCTGCTTCGCGGGCTTTGGGCTGATGTTGCTCGTGCTGCTGGTGCGGGCTTTGAAGGTTGGCGGTCGCGGAGGCTCGGGATACTCGATGGTTTGATGCCCTTGGCTCGCCATGGATCTTGCGAAAGGCGCTCTTCTGAGTGCCTTTTGTTTTTTGGGTGCATCGGAGCCGAAGGCTTCTCGCGCTGGCCGGGTGAAGAACGGCCGCTGTCTGGTAACTCTGACCGATGGCAGCGGGCCCTCAGCAGAAGTCTTGTCCCCCCGCCACGCCCGGTTCTGGTTCAAAACGAAGGCGCCGCAGTTCAGAGCGGGTTACAAGCGCTACCACCGGCGGCCGAAGTCGCTGCAGGGTGCGGAAACAGGACCCCCTCCGTGCCATCCACCCACGCAGGCAGCTTGTGCATCACGCTCTCGAACAAGCGGCTCGCCTGCCACTGCGCCAGCCACGCCTGCAGATGCGGCCAGGGCTGGGCATCCCACCAGGGGGCGTTGATGCCCGCAAACTGCCGCACGAAAGGCGCGATGGCCATGTCGGACAGTGTGGCGTGACGGCCAAACAAAAAGTCATGCTCTCCCAGCCGCTCGTCCAGCCCTTGCAGCCATTGCGCGGCCTGTGTGCTGGCCAGGGCGGTATCGGCTTCGGGATAGCGGCTCGGGTATTTGCAGCGGTCCAGCGCATGTTTGAAAGGGCCGTCGCATTCGGCAATCAGCGCCAGCATGTCGGCCAATGCGCCATGGCTCGGGTGTAGCCAGCGGCCGGGGTCATGCCGCTCCAGCGCCCAACGCATGATGGCAAGGCTTTGGTCCAGCACCTGGCCGCCGGGCAACACCAGCACGGGCACGGTGGCCTTGGGCGATGCCTGCAGCAGACCTTGTGGCTTGTTTCGCAGCACCACCTCGCGTAACTCGCAAACCTGACCGCTTACGGCCAGGGCCAGTCGGGCGCGCATGGCGTACGGGCAGCGGCGAAAGGAATACAGGACGGGCAGGGCGCTCACGCGGACTCGTCCTTGCTTACACCCCCATCTGTGTGGGAGCGGTGCGCCGGGTTGCCCGGTTGCCGTGCGCCCAGGTGCGCCTGTCCCCGTTGGTCTGCCAGATCCATCTGGCGTTGGCGCTCGGCCAGCGCGCGCTCTTGTTCGGGCGTGCGCGTGCCATGGCAATAGGGGCAGCTCACGCCCCGCACATAGTGGGGCGACGCAAGCTCAGCTTCGCCCAGTGGCATGCGGCACGACCGGCACAGCTGGTGGTGGCCTGGTGCCAGGCCGTGGCCCACGGACACCCGCTCGTCAAACACAAAACAGTCGCCTTGCCAGCGGCTGTCTTGCTCCGGCATGGTTTCCAGGTACTTGAGGATGCCGCCTTCGAGGTGAAATACCTCTTCAAAACCCTGCGATTTGAGGAATGCGGTGGACTTCTCGCAGCGGATGCCACCCGTGCAGAACATGGCCACACGGGGCTTGCCAGCGAGTACGCCACCGGGTTGCGATTGCGCCGCCACCCAGGCCGGAAACTCTGCAAAACTCTTGGTATGCGGGTTCACCGCGCGCTCGAACGTGCCAATGCCCACTTCGTAGTCGTTGCGGGTGTCCACCACCACCACATCCGGGTCGTCGATGAGCGCGTTCCAGTCCTCGGGCTTCACATAGGTGCCCGCGTTGCGCGCGGGGTTGAGGCCCGGCACGCCCAGCGTGACGATCTCGCGCTTGAGGCGCACGCGCATGCGGTAGAACGGCTGGCGTTCGGTGGGCGCCTCCTTGTGCTGCAGGGCCGCAAAGCGGGCGTCGCTGCGCAGCCAGGTGAGCACCGCGTGCACGGCGTCCGGTTTGCCTGCGATGGTGCCGTTGATGCCCTCCGGCGCCAGCAGCAGCATGCCGCGCACGCCCTGTTCGTCGCACAGCGCCTGCAGTGGCGCGCGCAAGGTGGCGCAGTCGGGCAGGTCGACAAACTGGTACAGGGCAACGGTGAGATAGCGGGGGGTGACCGGGTCCACGAAAGGCGCGCCATTGAAGAGGAGGAGGGATGATAGCGGTCGCTTTTCGCCTCGGCGAGTCGCGCAGTTGTGTGCATTGCCCGCACTATCCGATCCACCCCCGGTCGCAGCGCCTGCGCTCGTCCTGTCGGGGCTCAAGCACCTTGTCTTTCAGGCTATCTTTCAACTTTTCAACATTTCCTCATGCAAAGACGAACGATTTCTTTGGGCTTGGTGGCTGTTGCTGCGCTGCCCCTCTGGGGTTGTGCCGCTGCAGGCATCGCCAATGGGCCGGGTGGCGCAGCCCATGGCAAGACGGCCCGCCAATGGAGCGACGCGCTGGCCGGGATCGAGCGCGCCGCCCAGGGCCGCCTGGGCGTGGCCATGCTGGACACGGGCTCGGGCCTGGCGCTGGGCTGGCGGCAGGACGAACGTTTTGCCATGGCCAGCACCTTCAAGCTGGTGCTGGCGGGCTGGATGCTGGCCCTGGTGGATCAGGGCAAGGAGCGTCTGGACGCCCGCGTGCACTACCCGGTGGCCGATGTGGTGGCGTATTCGCCCGTCAGCGGCCCGCGTGCGGGCGACGGCGGTGGCCTCACCGTGGGCGAGCTGTGCGCTGCCACCGTGAGTCTGAGCGACAACACCGCCGCCAATTTGCTGCTGGCGCGCCACGGTGGCCCGGCCGGGTTCACGGCCTTCGTGCGCTCGCTGGGCGATGGCGCCACGCGGCTGGACCGCACCGAGCCCACGCTCAATGAGGCCGCCGGGGGCGACCCGCGCGACACCACCACACCACTGGCCATGCTGCAGACGATGCGCAAGCTGGTGTTGGGCGGTGCGCTCACGCCCGCTTCGCGCGCCTGGCTGCAGCGCTGGATGGTGGAAACCACCACGGGCGACAAGCGCTTGCGCGCGGGTGTGCCGGGCTGGAAGGTGGGTGACAAGACGGGTACGGCCAGTGACAGCGGCACGGCCAATGATGTGGCGGTTTTGTGGCCCCCCGCCAGTGGTGCGCCGGTGCTCGTGACCTGCTACCTCACTCGGTCAACCGCCCAGCCAGAGCAGCGCGACGCGGCCATTGCCCAGGTGGCGCGCGCTGTCGTCGCTGCGCGCGAGACGTTCAGAGCTTCTTGACCAGCACCTGGCTGCGCCGGTCCCAGTTGTATTTGCGCTTGCGCGCATCGGGCAGCCAGTCGGGGTCTACCACCACGAAGCCGCGCTTGATGAACCAGTGCATGGTGCGCGTGGTCAGCACAAAGATGCTGTCCAGCCCCATGGCGCGGGCGCGCTGCTCTATGCGTTTGAGCAGCTTTTCGCCATCGCCCGTGCCCTGGCTTTGCGGCGACACGGTGACGGCGGCCATTTCGGCCGTTTTGGCCTCGGGGTAGGGGTAGAGCGCGGCGCAACCAAAGATCACGCCGTCGTGCTCGATGATGGTGTAGCTGGCGATGTCACGTTCGATCTCGGTGCGGTCGCGCTTGACCAGAGTGCCGTCCTTCTCGAACGGCTCGATCAGTTGCAGGATGCCGCCCACGTCGTCCACGGTGGCTTCACGCAGTTCTTCGAGTTTTTCGTCGATCACCATGGTGCCGATGCCATCGTGCACATACACCTCCAGCAGCAGCGAGCCGTCCAGCGCAAACGGAATGATGTGGCTGCGCTCCACGCCGCCCTTGCAGGCCTTCACGCAGTGCTGCAGGTAAAAGCCCACATCGGTGGGCTGCTGCGCGGTGGGCAGCGTGGCCAGCAGGGCCTGCGCGGCGGCCAGGGGCAGCTCGGTGTCGATGGGGTTGTCGTCGCCTGCGGGCTCGCCGGGCTGCATGCGGATGCCGGACACCTCGGTCAGAAAAATCAGCTTGTCGGCGCGCAACTCGATGGCCACGCTGGTGGCCACTTCTTCCATGGCCAGGTTGAAAGCTTCGCCCGTGGGCGAGAAGCCAAACGGCGACAGCAGCACCAGTGCTCCCATGTCCAGCGTGCGCTGGATACCCGCCACGTCCACCTTGCGCACCAGGCCCGAGTGCTGAAAATCCACCCCGTCCACAATGCCCACGGGCCGCGCGGTCAAGAAGTTGCCCGAAATCACGCGCACCGTGGCCCCCGCCATGGGCGTGTTGGGCAGGCCCTGGCTGAAGGCAGCCTCGATTTCATAGCGCAGCTGGCCCGCAGCCTCTTGCGCGCAATCGAGCGCCACCGAATCGGTGATGCGGATGCCGTGCGAATACTTGGCAGCGTGCCCCTTGGCTGCCAGCTGCTCATTCACCTGCGGGCGAAAGCCGTGCACCAGCACAATGCGCACGCCCATCGCCTGGATCAGCGCCAGGTCTTGCGCAATGTTGTGCAGCTTGCCCGCTGCAATGCCCTCGCCGGGCAGGCCGATCACAAACGTCTGGTTGCGAAATTTGTGGATATACGGCGCCACCGAGCGGAACCAGGGGACGAAGGTGAAGTTGAAAACGGCAGACATGTGCGGGCGGGGCGGTCGGGAAGGGTGGAAAACAGCAAGGGCTGGGATAATTCGCGATTCTCTACGAAGTTTCTGCCTTGACCGCGTCCACCGCTTCCTCTCCCCTGCACATCGAGTTTCCGGAATCCCTGCCCGTCTCTGCCCGGCGCGACGAGATCATGGAGGCCATGCGCCAGCACCAGGTCATCATCGTGTGCGGCGAAACCGGCTCGGGCAAGACCACGCAGTTGCCCAAGATTGCGCTGGCGCTGGGCCGGGGCAAGTGCAACGCGCCTGCAGGGCAAAAGGGCCAGCTCATCGGCCACACCCAGCCGCGCCGCATTGCGGCCAGCAGCGTGGCCAAGCGCATTGCCGAAGAACTGAAAACCACACTGGGCGACGTGGTGGGCTTCAAGGTGCGGTTTCAGGACCGCCTCTCGCGCGATGCTTCGGTCAAGCTCATGACCGACGGCATCTTGCTGGCCGAGACGCAGACCGACCCGCTGCTCAAGGCCTACGACACCATCATCATCGACGAGGCGCACGAGCGCAGCCTCAACATCGATTTTTTGCTGGGCTACATCCGCCAGATATTGCCGCGCCGGCCAGATTTGAAGGTGGTGGTGACCTCGGCCACCATCGATGCAGACCGGTTTGCCAAGCACTTTGCAAGCGCCCGCCCGGCGCCGGGCCGCCCCAAGGCGGGCGGGGCCCCCTCAGGGGGCAGCGTCCCACATGCAGTGGGTGAGCGTGGGGGCGAATTGGTGCCCGCGCCCATCATCATGGTGTCGGGCCGCACCTTCCCGGTCGAGCAACGCTACCGCCCATTTGAAGAAAGCCGCGACTATGGCCTGAACGAAGCCATTGCCGATGGTGTGGACGAACTGTGGCAAGGCAATGCGGCCGGCGACATATTGGTCTTTCTGCCCGGCGAGCGCGAGATTCGCGAGGCGGCCGACCACCTGCGCAAGCACCTGTCGCACCAGCCCGTGATGCGCAATGCCGAGGTGCTGCCGCTGTTTGCGCGTTTGTCGCAGGCCGAGCAGGACCGCATTTTTGACGGCCACACGGGCCGCCGCATCGTGCTGGCCACCAACGTGGCCGAAACCTCGCTCACGGTGCCAGGCGTTCGATACGTGCTTGACGCAGGCACCGCGCGCGTCAAGCGCTACAGTTTTAGAAGCAAGGTAGAGCAGCTGATGGTCGAGCCCATCAGCCAGGCCGCCGCCAACCAGCGCGCCGGGCGCTGCGGGCGCGTGGCCAACGGCATCTGCATTCGCCTGTACGACGAGGCCAGCTTCAACAGCCGCCCGCGCTTTACCGACCCCGAAATTTTGCGCAGCTCGCTGGCGGGCGTCATCCTGCGCATGAAGTCGCTGCACCTGGGCGATGTGACGCAGTTCCCGTTCATCGAGGCGCCCTCGGGCCGAGCGATTGCCGACGGCTATCAGCTGCTGTCCGAGCTGGGCGCGGTGGACGACGCCAACGAGCTCACGCCCATGGGCACAGAGCTGTCACGCCTGCCGCTGGACCCGCGCGTGGGCCGCATGATCATCGAGGCGCGCGACCGCAAGGCGCTCGACGAGGTGCTGGTCATCGCCAGTGCACTCAGCGTGCAAGACGTGCGCGACCGCCCCATGGAGGCGCAGCAGCAGGCCGACCAGGCGCACGCCAAGTTCGACGACGACAAGAGCGAGTTCAGCGGGTATCTGAAGCTGTGGAAGTGGATCAACGAGGCCCGGGGCGGGGCGCCTAGCCTGCCATCGGCCCGCGCGCAGAAGGCCATGGCGAATCAGCGTGCGCCATCGCAGGCCTTTTTGCCCGTGGCCCAGCGCACGGTGGCTGCCGTGCACGCCGCGCAAGCCGTTCCTGCGCCCGCCGTGGCCGCGCCCACCCACAAGCTCAGCAACCGCCAATACGAGCAGTTGCTGCGCCAGAACTTCATCAGCATCCGCCGCCTGCGCGAGTGGCGTGACATCCACACGCAACTGCTCACGGTGGTGACCGAGCACAAGTGGCAGATCAACACCCAGCCCGCCAGCTACGAGCAATTGCACCTGTCCATGCTGGCGGGCCTGCTGGGCAACGTGGGTGCCAAGGGTGACGAGGAAGACTGGTACCTGGGCGCGCGGGGCATCAAGTTCTACAAACACCCCGGCGCACACCTTTCCAAAAAACCAGGCCGCTGGATCATTGCGTCGGAACTGGTGGAAACCACGCGCCTGTTTGGCCGGGGCATAGCCGCCATTGAGCCGCAGTGGCTGGAGCAGATGGGCGGGCACTTGCTGAAGAAGCAACTGCTCGACCCGCACTGGGAGAAAAAGTCTGCCGAGGTGGTGGCGCTGGAGCGCGCCACGCTGTATGGCATCGTGGTCTACAACAACCGCCGCGTGAACTTCGGCAAAGTAGACCCGTATGCCGCGCGCGAGATCTTCATCCGCGAGGCGCTGGTGGGCGGCAACTGGGAGACCAAGCTGCCGTTTCTGGCCGCCAACCAGAAGCTCATCGCCAAGGTCGAAGAGCTGGAACACAAGTCGCGCCGCCAGGACGTGCTGGTAGACGACGAACTCATCTACGCCTTTTATGACCAGCAACTGCCGCCCGAGGTGTGCAGCGGCCACAGCTTTGAGGCGTGGTACCGCGAGGAGAGCCGCAAGCGCCAGCTTGCCTCCCCATCCGGGCAGCCCGATCTGCTCAAGCTCACCCGCGAAGAGCTGATGCGCCACGAGGCCGCAGGCATCACCACCAACGCCTTCCCCAAGACGGTGCGGCTGGGTGGCGTGGACTGCGCCGCGAGCTACCTCCACGAGCCAGGCGATGCGCGCGACGGCATCACCGTGACCGTTCCGCTCTTCGTGCTCAACCAGGTGAGTGACGAGCGCTGCGAGTGGCTGGTGCCCGGCATGCTCAAGGACAAGATCCAGGCCCTGCTCAAAAGCCTGCCCCAGCGCCCGCGCAGCCGCTTTGTACCGCTGCCCGACAGCGCCACGCGCCTGGCCGAACTGCTGGGCGCGCCCGAGCGCTTTGGCACCGGCAGCCTGACCGATGTGCTGCTCAAGCAGGTGCGCGACGAGACGTCGCTCGACGTGAAGCGCGCCGACTTCAAGCTCGACATGCTCAGCCCCCACCTGTTCATGAACTTCCGCGTGGTCGATGAACACGGCCGCCAGCTGGGCCACGGCCGCAACCTGGGTGCGCTCAAGGCCGAGTGGGGCGCCAAGGCGCGCGGGGCGTTCCAGGCGCTGGCGGGGCTCAAGCTCGGAGGTGCAGCAGCAGAGGGCGCAAAATCTGAGTCAAATATGCCTCCAGCGCTTGATGGTAAAGCGCAAGCAGCTATTAAATCAGGAGTGAAAGGTGGCACTCAGCCTGCCCAGCACGCCAAACCAGCCAGCACCACGCCATCGGCCCCCTCAACCCCGGCTGGCCAGCGCTACACCACCTGGACGTTCGGCGAGCTGCCTGAGCTCATGGAAATCAAAAAGGCCGGCCAGACGCTGATTGGCTTTCCGGCGCTCATCGACGGCGGCGACGCCGTCACCATTGAGGTTTTCGACGAGCCCGAGGTGGCCGCCGCCAAACACCGCGCGGGCCTGCGCCGCCTGTTTGCGCTGCAGATCAAGGACGCGCTCAAATACCTCGAAAAGAACATCCCCGACCTGCAGAAAATGGCCGTGGCCTATATGCCGCTGGGTACGCAAGAAGAACTGCGCACCCAGATCATCGACGTGGCGCTTGACCGCGCCTTCTTGCTCGACCCGCTGCCCACCGACGAGTTCGCCTTCAAGCGCCGCGTCGAAGAAGGTCGGGGCCGCCTCACGCTGATCGCCAACGAAGTGGCGCGCCTGGCCGCCACCATCCTCACCGAATACGCCGCCGCCGCCCGCAAGATCAAGGACACCAAAAACGCCCCCGAGGCCACGGCGGACGCGCAGCAGCAACTGCAACGCCTGGTGCCCAAGAACTTCATCGCGGCCGCCCCCTGGGCGCAGCTGGCGCACTACGCGCGCTACCTCAAGGCCATCACCCTGCGGCTGGAAAAATACCGCGCCGACCCCGCCCGCGACGCCGCCAAACTGGCCGAGCTGCGCCCACAAGAGCAGCGCTACTGGCGCCTGGTGGCTGAGCGCAAGGGTGCGGTGGACGCCCGCATGCAAGAGCTGCGCTGGCTGCTGGAAGAGCTGCGCGTGAGCTTCTTCGCGCAAGAGCTGCGCACGCCCCAGCCGGTGAGTGTGAAACGGCTGGACAAGCTGTGGGCGCAGGTCAATAGCTGACGGGGGAGGGGGCCGCGCTGGCGTCACCTGCGCGACGCGGCATCAGTGGCATCCCCAATGCCACCGCGCCGCAGGCGCCCTAGGCTCCGGGGCAAAGGAACATTTCATGCGCCCCCACTTCAAGTTCTGGCCCCGCCGGCTGCCCCATTCCATCACCTTGCCCGCCACCTCGCTGTGGGACAACCTGGCCATCAACGCCCGCCGCTACCCCGACAAGGCGGCGGTGGTGTTCTTTGGCCGTGCGCTGAGCTACCGTGCGCTGGCCGAGGGCGCCGAGCGCCTGGCCGCCCGGCTGGCGCAGCTGGGCGTGCAGCGCGGCGACCGCGTGGTGCTGTGCATGCAGAACTGCCCGCAACTGGTGATGGCGCACTTTGCCATCTTGCGCGCCAACGCGGTGGTGGTGCCGGTCAACCCGATGAACCGGGCCGAAGAGCTCAAGCACTACATCACCGACCCCGACACCAAGGTGGCCATCACCACCGGCGACCTGGCCCCCGAGCTGGCCAAGGCCAGCAACGCGCTGGCACCCGGCGAGCGGCTGGCGCACCTGGTGGTGACGCAGTTCACCGATGCCTTTGATGCCGACATTGCGGGCCCCGACGCACCGCCCGACACCTGGCGTGAGTGGCTTTGCACCCCCCACGCCTTGCCTGCCCTTGAAGGTGGTCAGGCGCATGCCTGGGCCGATGCGCTGGCCTGCACCGCCGCACCGCCCGCATTGCTGGTGGGCCTGAACGATCTGGCGGTGTTGCCCTACACCAGCGGCACCACAGGCCTGCCCAAGGGCTGCATGCACCTGCACAAAAGCATCATGCACAACGCGGTGGCCAGCAGCCTGTGGGGCAACGGAGCGGCCGACAACGTGACGCTGGCCGTGGTGCCCATGTTCCACATCACGGGCATGGTGAGCGTGATGCACGCGGCCATCTATATGGGCGCCACGCTGCTGGTGATGCCCCGGTGGGACCGCGACTTGGCCGGGCGACTGATCTCACGCTACAAGGTCACGACGTGGACCAACATTCCCACCATGGTCATCGACCTGCTGGCCAGCCCCAATTTTGCGCAGTACGACCTCTCCAGCCTGGCCTACATTGGCGGCGGCGGCGCCGCCATGCCCCAGGCCGTGGCCCAGCGCCTGCTGGAGCACTATGGCCTGCGCTATGCCGAGGGCTATGGCCTTACCGAGACAGCGGCGCCATCGCACACCAACCCGCCCGACAACCCCAAGCAGCAATGCCTGGGCATCCCTTTCATTGGCACCGATGCGCGCGTGATCGACCCCGACACCCTGCAGGAAATGCCGGTGGGCGAGCAGGGCGAGATCATCATCCACGGCCCCGAGGTGTTCGAGGGCTACTGGAAACGGCCCGAGGCCACCGAAGCGGCGTTCATCGAGTTCGAGGGCAAGCGCTTTTTCCGCTCGGGCGACCTGGGGCGCATGGACGAAGACGGCTATTTTTTCCTGACCGACCGCCTCAAACGCATGATCAACGCCAGCGGCTTCAAGGTGTGGCCTGCCGAGGTCGAGGCGCTGATGTTTCGCCACCCCGCTGTACAAGAGGCCTGCATCATCGCCGCCAAAGACAGCTACCGCGGCGAAACCGTGAAGGCCGTGGTGGTGCTGCGCCCCACGCACCAGCACACGACCGAGCAGGAAATCATCGACTGGTGCCGCGAGAACATGGCGGTGTACAAGGTGCCACGCATCGTGCAGTTCGTATCGGCGCTTCCCAAAAGCGGCAGCGGCAAGGTGATGTGGCGCTTGTTGCAGGAAAAGGAAGCGCCAGACGTCGCAGCTTCCGGGGGCTGATTGCCTGGCGCCAGCCCGGCGGG